>JAABRB010000185.1 GCA_011391185.1 Betaproteobacteria bacterium | reverse complement strand
AGCGCGGTGCTCGCGCTCGGCTATGCCGGCTGGGCGCCCGGCCAGCTCGAGAACGAGATCCAGGCCAATGGCTGGCTGAATTGCGACGCCGATTCGGAGCTTCTCTTCGGCCCGAATACCGAGGACAAGTACAATCAGGCCATGCGCAAGATCGGCGTCGATCCCGGCAAGCTCGCGAGCGTCGCCGGCCACGCCTGAAGTCGTCAGCTGGCCTTCGCGCGTTTCTCGGGCGGCAATTCCGGCGCGACCAACCGCATCGCGTCGTCGGCCGTCATCGGCTCACCGAAAGCGTAGCCCTGCGCGAATTCGCAGCCGAGCTGGAAAAGCTCGACCGCGTCGGAGTCCGTCTCCGCGCCTTCGGCGACCGTCGCCATGCCGAGATCGTGCGCCAGCGCGATGATCGAGCGGAGAATCACCGGCCGCGGTCCCTTGCCCGAGCCGCGCACGAATTGCTGGTCGATCTTGATCGTGTCGAAGGGGAAGCGCTGAAGATAGGCGAGCGAAGAATAGCCGGTGCCGAAATCGTCCAGCGCCAGCCCGGCGCCGAGTTCGCGGATGCGTTGAAGCATTTGCGCCGCGAGCTCCGGGTTCTCCATGATGAGGGATTCGGTAAGTTCCAGCTTCAGCGTCCCAGGAGCGCAGAGATTGCGCGCCAGCACCGCCTTCACGTCCTGGATCAGATCGTGGCGCAGAAGCTGGCGGGACGAGATGTTCACGCTGGTGAAGATCGGCACCACGCCGGGCATCGCGCGCTGCCACAGCACGAGCTGGCGCGCGGCGCGCTCGAGCACGAAATGTCCGAGATCGACGATGAGACCGGTCTCCTCGGCGATCGGGATGAACTCCGACGGACCCAGCCGTCCGAGCCGCGGATGGTTCCAGCGCATCAGCGCCTCGAAGCCGGCGATGGTGCGGTCCTCCAGCCGGATCACCGGCTGGTAGAGGATCGCCACTTCCTCGCGCTCGAGCGCGCGCCGCAGATCCGATTCCAGCGTCAGCCGGTCGATCTTCTGTGACCGCATCGCCGCCTTGAATACCTCGATCTTGTCGGCGCCGGAGCGTTTGGCGTGATACATTGCGAGCTCCGCGTCTTTCAGCACCTCTTCACGGCGGCGCGTCTGGCCGTCCACCAGTACGAGACCGATCGAGGCGGTGAGAAAAATCTGCCGCTCGCCGAAGCCGATGGGCGCGCGCAAGGTGCGCCGGATCGTGTCGGCGAAGGCCGTGATGCGCTGCGGGTCGCGCTCGGATAGCAGGATCAGCCCGAATTGGTCGCCGCCGATGCGCGACAGCGTATCCTGCGGCTTGAGCAATCGGCCGAGCCGGCGCGCGACGGTCAGCAGGATCGAGTCGCCGACCGCCATGCCGACGCTGGTGTTGACCTGCTTGAAGCGGTCGAGATCGATGACCATCACGGTCGGCCGCATATTTTCGTCGGCCCGCGCGAACACGATCGCGGCATCGAGCCGGTCGAAGAACAGCTCCCGGTTCGGTAACCCCGTGAGGTTGTCGTGCACCGCGTCGTGCAGCAACCGCTCCTCGGCGACCTTCTGTTCGGTGATGTCGGTAATGGTGCCGACCACGCGCAGCACCTCGCTATCGGTACCGACGACGGGCCGCGCGCGCAGCGTGAACCACCGGTAATGACCGTCCTCGCCGCGCAGGCGGAACTCGAGCACGATGCGGCCGCGCCGCTGCTCCAGTACGCTGTCGAGCGCCATGCGAAAGCCGTCGCGATCGGACGGGTGCAGATATTCGAGCCAGCCCGCGGCCGCGGTCTCCAGCGTGCCGCGTTTGAGGCCCAGGAGCTGCTCGGCCTCGGCGCTGGTGTAGATCTGGTCGCGGTCCACGTCCCAATCCCAGACCAGGTCGCCGGCGCCCGTGAGCGCGAGCGCGCGCCGCTCCAGATCGTTGACGATGCCGTCGGCGCCAACGCCGGCGAAGGCGTGCTGCATCACCGTGAATCCGATCAGCATCACGATCAGCACGAGGCCGCCAAGCAATGCCGGGCCGATCAGGTCGTTGGTCAGCACGCCCGCGACCGCGAAGCCGGCGGCGATCACCCAGACCGTGAACAGGAACCAGGTCGGGATCAGCAGCACCGCGCGGTCGAAATTATGGGTCGCCAGATACACGACGAGGCCGAAGCCGAGGAGCGCGACGGCCAGGAGCGAAATTCGCGCGATACCGGCGGCGATCGCCGGATCGATGAACGCGAGCGCCACTAGAAGCGCGAGGAAGACCAGCCAGCCCACCGCTACGTGCGAGTAGCGCACGTTCCAGCGCGCGAGATTGAGATAGGCGAAGATGAAGACGATGAGCGTCGCGGCCAGGATCGCCTCGCCGGCCGCGCGCCAGAATTGTTCCGTCGCGGGGGTGAGCCCGAATACCTTGGCCCAGAACCCGAAATCGACGCCGATATAGCCGAGCACCGCCCAGGCGAGCGCGGCGGCGGCCGGGAACATGATCGACCCCTTCACCACGAACAGGATGGTGAGGAAGAGCGCCAACAGGCCCGCGATGCCGATGACGATGCCGTTATAGAGGGTGAAACTATTGACCTTGCCTTTGTAGGCTTCCGGCTCCCAGAGATAGAGCTGCGGCAGCAATCCCGAATTGAGTTCGGCCACGAAGGTAATCGTCGTGCCCGGGTCGAGCGTTACGAGAAAAACGTCGGCGCCGATCGCCGGTTGGCGTTCCGGCCGGAAGCCCTGGCTAGGCGTCACGGCGGCGATGCGCGTCGAGCCGAGGTCGGGCCAGAACAAGCCCGAGCCCGCCATCTGGTAGTGCGGCGCGACGATCAGCCGGTCCACCTGCTCGTCGGTGTTGTTGGCGAGCGCGAACACCGCCCAGTTGGTCGTACCTTGCGGTGCGCGCGCGCGCACTTCGATCCGGCGCACGATGCCGTCGGGGCCGGGCGCGATGGAAACCTGCAGCTTGTCGGCGTCGGTGGTGTAGCGTTCGGTCTGCGGCAGGACATCGAATGCGGGAGTCTTGAGCCGCACCGCGATCGCTTCGACGGCGAAGGCCGGCAGCACGCCCGCGGGGGCGAGGAGCACCAAGAACGCAAATACGAGACAAACCAGACGCAAGTGCGGACCTCCGGACACGGCCCGCGAGTGGCCGATCGGACGGCTTGAATTAGCCCTCCCTTGGGGCGGCGGCAAGGCAAGGCTCAAGGGCGCACCACGAGCACGATCTTCCCGATATGGGCGCTCGATTCCATGCGCGCGTGCGCCTTTGGCGCGTCCGCGAGCGGGAAGGTGGAGTCGATCACTGGCTTGATCTTGCCGGCCTCAATCAGCGGCCAGACATTGACCAGCAGGCCCCGCGCGATGGCGGCCTTCTCGGCGACCGGCCGTGGCCGGAGCGTCGAGCCGGTATGGGTGAGCCGCTTCTGCATCAGCCGGCGCATGTCGACATTGGCTTTGGTTCCCTGTTGGACCGAAACCTGGACGATGCGGCCTTCGAGCGAGGCCGCCTCGAAATTGCGGTCCACGTAGTCGCCGCCGATGATGTCGATGATGAGATCGGCGCCACGGCCACCGGTCGCGGCCTTGGTGGCGGCGACGAAATCCTCGGACTTATAATCGATCGCCACGTCGGCGCCGAGCTTGCGGCAGGCCTGGCATTTCTCGGCCGAACCGGCGGTCGTAATCACCTTCGCACCGAAGGCCTTGGCAATCATGATCGCGGTTGTTCCAATGCCGCTGGTGCCGCCGTGGATGAGCACGGTCTCGCCCGCCTTCAGCGCCCCGCGCTCCATCATGTTGTGCCAGACGGTGAAGAAGGTCTCCGGCAATGCCGCCGCCTCGATCATGGAGAGGCCATTGGGGACCGGCAGCGCGATCGCCTCGTCCGCCACGCAATATTCCCCGTAGCCGCCGCCCGGAACCAGCGCGCACACTTTGTCGCCGGTGCGGAGCCGCGTTACTTTGTCCCCGAGCATCACCACTTCGCCGGCGATTTCGAGGCCCGGAATATCCGGCGCGCCGGGCGGCGGCGGATACATGCCCAGGCGCTGCATAACGTCCGGCCGGTTCACGCCGGCGGCCACGACGCGCACCAGGACCTCGGTCGGTCCCGGCTTCGGCATGGCTCGCGTCTCGGCTTTGAGAGCTTCCGGCCCGCCCGGCTTCGGGATCGCGATCGCGATCATCGTCTCGGGAAGGGGCATTGCCGGCTCCGGGTGATGGGCGGAATTCCTACGACCCTGCCGCCGCGATGACAACGGCGGGCCCGATCCGCTAGGCTCGCGCCATGGAAGAGGAACCGGTCAAGAAGCCGTCCAAGCTGCACGAGATCGGCTCTGATCTCTCGCTCTTGTCCGTGCACGAGTTGCGCGAGCGGGTCGAGGCATTGCAGGCCGAGATCGAACGGCTCGAGGCCACGATGAAGGCGAAGCAGGCCACCAAGAGCGCCGCCGACACCTTCTTCCGGCGCTGATCTACGGTACGCGGTTCCGGCCCGCGTTAACCATTGATTAAGGTTTCCGGCTCATTATCGAGATACATCCACTTCGTGGATGTCGAGTGGCTCCTGTCCACTCTGTTTGACGCCTCCCTGTAAAAACCTTTGAGCCGCCTTCGGGCGGCTCCTTTTTTTGCCCCGCGTCCCGTCCTGGCACGGTGGCGGCGGTGCGCAAATTGCACGAATTAGGCGCGTTTCCGCCAGCAGAAGGCCCTTTGACTCGCGACCGAATTAGGTGCTTCGATTCAAATTGGCCGCAGCCTCGTAAAGAGTTCAGTAGCGTTACCGGGTGTGTAAATGTCCGAAGTTCTAGTCTCCCGCCAACCTTCCCGTCAGAATCCCGTCGTGCTCGCCGAGCGCATCGCCGCCGGCCAGTCCTTTGCCACGCTGTTCCGCGAGGGCATGACGCTGGTGGAGCTCGCCGCCGCCTATCTCGACGGGCCCGGCCGCAGGGAATCGAAGCAGCTCTCGCGCACCGGCGCGCTGACCTACGCGACCGAGTCGATGCGGCTCACCACGCGGCTGATGCAGCTCGCATCCTGGCTCCTCCTGCAGCGCGCGGTCAATGAAGGGGAGCTCACGCAGGATCAGGCGCGCAGCGAGAAGACCAAGGTGAAGCTCTTGACCTACGAGCCGCCGCACGAAGAGTCGATGAAGTCGCTGCCCAAGCGCCTGCGCACACTGATCGACGAATCGCGCCGCCTGCACGACCACGTGCTCCGCATGGACGCGCTGATTTATGGCGGCAAGCTGTCGAAGGCCACGAGCGACAATCCGGTGGAACACCAGCTCGGGGTGTTGCGCGCCGCTTTCGAGGCCAAGCGTAGCGCCTGAAACGAAAAGCCCCCGCTCAGCGGGGGCTTGGAACATCGCTGCGGCCGGCCATTTCAGCTTTTGATGAAGCCGGCGAACTTCTTCTGGAAACGCGACAGCCGCCCGCCACGGTCCAGGAGCTGTTGCTGGCCGCCGGTCCATGCCGGGTGCGTCTTCGAGTCGATGTCGAGATGCAGCGTGTCGCCCGCCTTGCCCCAGGTCGAGCGCGTCGTGTATTCGGTCCCGTCGGTCATCACGACCTTGATCTCGTGATAGTCGGGGTGGATGTCGGGCTTCATGGCTTTCGATCCTTGCATCGCCGGGGTTTCAGGCGCGTAAATTCGCAAAACCCCGAAGTCGGCGGCTTCATACTAGAGAGTAGCTTGTGACACAAGCCGAGCCTGCCCAGCCACCGGCCGCACCGCGCGCTGCACGCCTGCGGCCATTGATGACACTCGTGCCGTTCGCGTTGCGCTACCGCGGGCGGATCGCGGCGGCGCTGGTGGCTCTACTCGCCGCGGCGGCAGCGACTCTTACAGTTCCGCTCGCGGTTCGGCGCATGATCGACTTCGGCTTTGCCCCGGAGCAGGCCGGCTATATCGACCAGTATTTCGCCGTGCTCGTGGTCATCGCCGCCGTGCTCGCGAGCGCGAGCGCGCTGCGCTACTACCTGGTGACCACGCTCGGCGAGCGCGTGGTGGCCGACCTGCGCGATGCGGTATTCGCCCACATCCTCACGCTGTCGTCCGTATTCTTCGATACCGCGCGAACCGGCGAGCTGGTTTCGCGGCTTGCTGCCGACACGACCCAGATCAAGAGCGCCGTCGGCACCTCCGCCTCGATCGCGCTCCGCAACGTCGTGCTGTTCGTTGGCGCGATCGCGATGATGGTGGTGACCAGCCCGCGGCTCTCGGCGATGGTGCTGATCGCGATTCCGTTCATCGTACTGCCGCTGGTGGGCTTCGGCCGTTCGGTGCGTTCGCGCTCCCGCTCGGCGCAGGACACGCTGGCCGACGCTTCGGCCTACGCGGCCGAGGCGATCGGATCGGTGCGCACGCTGCAGGCCTTCACCGGAGAGACGGCCGCGCGCTCGCGCTTCGCCGACGCGGTCGAGCGCGCGTTCGCGGCCGCGCGCGACTCGACCAAAGCGCGCGCGCTGCTCACCGCCGGCGGCATCTTTCTCGTGTTTGCGAGCGTAGTCGGCGTGCTCTGGACCGGGGCGCAAGACGTAATCGGCGGACGCATGACGGCCGGCCGCCTCAGCCAGTTCGTGCTCTATGCGGTGTTTGCCGCAGGCGCCTTGAGCGAGCTCTCGCAGGTCTGGGGCGAGGTGAGCCAGGCCGCCGGTGCGGCCGAACGCATCGCCGAGCTGCTGCGCATCGAGCCCGCGATCAAGAAGCCGAAGCTCTCCGTCGCATTGCCCGAGCCCGCCAAGGGCTCGATCCGCTTTGACTGCGTCTCCTTCGCTTATCCGACACGGCCCGAAGTGCGGGTGCTGGAGTCGGTCTCGTTTTCGGTCGAGCCTGGTGAGCGCGTGGCCATTGTCGGGCCCTCGGGTGCGGGCAAGAGCACGCTATTTCATCTGCTCTTGCGCTTCTACGATCCGCTCACCGGTCGCATCCTGTTCGATGGAGTCGATCTGCAGCACGCCGATCCGCTCGCGGTGCGCGCGCGCATCGCGCTGGTGCCGCAGGACGTGGCGATCTTCGCCGCCTCGATCCGCGACAACATCCGCCTCGGCCGGCTCGGTGCGGCCGACGCCGAGATCGAACGCGCCGGTGCGCTCGCGCTGGTGGACGAGTTCACGCAAAATCTTCCGCAGGG
>JAABRB010000184.1 GCA_011391185.1 Betaproteobacteria bacterium | reverse complement strand
AGGGGTGGACGCGCAGCGGACGGGGTGGTGAGTGCGCTGAACGGGAGCTGAACCACCCCCCGCCCTTCGGGCGTACCCCTCCTTGAAAAGGAGGGGATGTTTTTCTTTTTTCCCTTTTCCCTTTTTCCCTTTTTTCCTTTTTTCCTTTTCCCCTCCTCTTCGAGGAGGGGAAACGTCGCGAACAAGCCCTGCTGCCTCCGTCAGTATCGCGCGCGGTCAGGCCGCTGGAGAAGCCAGCCGGCCGGCGCCGAGATGCTGTGGTATTCCTGAAATTCGAGGCATCCCTCGTAGCCGAGATTCCGGCCGATCCCGCTCCACTTGAAGCCACCGAAGGGCGCGCGATGATCCTGCGCCAGCGCGCCGTGGCCGTTGAGGTAGGTGTAGCCCGCTTCGAGCTGCCGGGCGACGCGCAGCGCGCGGTCACGATCGCGCGACCAGACCGAAGAGCACAGGCCGAACTCGGAATCGTTCGCGAGCCGGATCGCCTCGCGCTCTTCGCGGAACGGGATGATGGGAAGGATCGGGCCGAACTGCTCCTCGCGCACGACCCGCAGACCCGGGTCGGAGGTGAGGACGACGCTCGGACGGTGGAAGTAACCGCGTGCGAAGATTCCCTCGTCCGCGATCCTGCCCACTTCCCGCACTTCCGCGCCGCGTGCCTTCGCTTCGGCGACGAGCTCGCGGATCGCCTCCTGCCGGCGCTGGTTGTTCAGCGGTCCCATCGTGACCGTCGGGTCCAGGCCATCGCCGATGACGTACTGCGACACGGCCGCGGTGAAGGCAGTCGCCAGCTCGTCGTAGCGGGATTCGTGGACGTACAGCCGCTTGAGCGCCATGCAGACCTGACCGGTCGACAGGAATGTCCCCATGACCATGCGCTTGATCGCGGCTTCGTCGAGATCGGCGTCCTCGAGGACAATGCCGGGGTCGTTGCCACCGAGCTCCAGCGTGACGTGCGTGAGATTGCGCGCCGCCATCGCCATGACGTGCTTGCCGACTTCCACGCTGCCGGTGAAATTGATCTTGCGCACCAGTGGATGCGTGAGCAGCGCGTCGCCCGACTCGATTGTCGTGCCGGTGAGCAGGTTGATCACGCCGGGCGGCACCACGTCCGCCATTTTCCGGATTGTCAGTGCGGGGGCGAGCGGCGCGAACGGCGAAAGCTTGATCACCACGGTGTTGCCGGCCAGCAGCGCCTGCGGCAGCTTCGCACCCAGGATCGAGAGCGGCCAGTTCCACGGGACGATCAGCGCCGCAACGCCGCGCGGCTGCCGGGCGATGAGCGTGTCAAAGGGCGGTCCTCGCAGCGAATCGTCCCGGGCCAGGCGATCTGCGTATTCGGCGGCGACCAGAAACCGGTCGCCGAGCCGGGTCATCTCGAGCTCGGCCTCCTTGAGGATCTTGCCGTGCTCGCGCGTGAAGAGGCGGATGCGCTGCGCGAGCTCGATCTGATCGGCCGCGAGCGCTTCCGCGATTCGTTTCAGATACTGCGCACGCTCGGCATAGGACAGGCTCGCCCAGGCCGGGAACGCCTTGTGCGCGGCCTGGCAGGCGCGGTCCACGTCCGCGCGAGAACCCATCGCGGCAAATCCGACGAGCTCGTCCGGCCGGGCCGGGTTGCAGACGTCGTAGCGGCTCTCGTCGAGCGCGCGCGTCCACTTCCCGCCGATGATCAGGCTCGTTTCGACGACTTCCGGTGTGTCGGCGTACATGGCGCGCCTCCTTCCAACGGCGATTCGGCGATGCTACGGTTCAGCTCTGCTTCGAATCCTTCGGATTCGTCTTCGAGCTGTCCGACGCATCCTTACCGGAAACCCGCGCATCGCCCGCAAGATTCGTGATCCCGCCTTCGAGACTCATGCCAAGCTCTTCGCCAAGCTTCCTGAGCAGCGGCAGCTGAACGGCCATGTCCATGATCGAGTCGAGCGCCTGATTGACGACAGGCTTGCTTCCCGCGTGGCCCGTGGACTGTCCGGTACCCAACCCAGAAATGTGATGAATCTTGATGGATTCGATCTTCTCGGCAGGTTTCACCATCTCTGCCACCACCCTGGGTAGCGCGTCGAGCTTCGCCAAGGCGACTTTCATCGCGACGATGTGCTCGTCCATGGTGTTCTCGGCGTCGATGATTGCGCGCTGGCCCTCGGCGTCCGCAAGTCGCTCGTTCCTCCGCGCCGCGGCCCGCAGATCCGTCATTTCCGCGTCAGCCCGCGCCTCTTCGAGCCGCGCCTTGGCGCGGTCCACCGCGGCATCCTTCTCCGCCGCGGCCTGCATGCGCAGCCGCGTTCCAGCGATTTCGCCATCCTGCTTCGCCGCAAGCAGCGCGATCTCCCTGCGCCGCTCGGCTTCGGCGACCTGCTTGGCAGTCGCGATCGATTCAGCCGCCTTGGTGGCTTCGGCTCGGGTGATATCGGCCGCGGCCCGCGCCTTGCTCTCCTCATGCGAATGCTTCGCGACGGTGATCTGGCGCTCCTGGTTGGCGAGCTCGATGTCGCGCTCCCGGGCGATGTCGGCCTCGCGAAGATCTTTCTCGCTCGCGATCTCGGCTTCCCGCGTGGCGCGCTCGCGCGCGATGTCGGCGGCGCGAATCCCCTGTTCCATGTGAATCCGTGCGCGCGCCGCCTCGAGCTCGCCCTCCGCCTTGCGCTTCACCACCTCGGCGATCTGGGCCGCCTTGAGGGTTTCGATTTTCTGGACCTGGGAGATCTCGGCCTCCCGCTCCTCCAGGTCGATCTGGAGCTTCTGCTTGGTCGCGTGCATCGTGGCCTTGCGGACCGAGACTTCGGCGTCGGCGTCGATCTCCGCGCGTTCCTTCTTCGACTTCGCGATCACCTCGGCGAGCTTGCGCATGCCGACCGCGTTGAAGGCGTTGTTCTCGTCAAGCGCGCTGAAGGGCGTCTGATCGAGGGCCGTCAGCGAGACCGACTCGAGCTCGAGCCCGTTGCGCGCGAGCGACTCGCCCAGGCTCTCACGGACTCCGGCCACGAAGGCCCCGCGATTCTCGTGCAGGTCGTCCATCGTCTCTCGCGCTGCCGCCGAGCGCAGCGCGTCGACCAGCTTGCCGTCGATCAGCTCGCGCAGCTTGTCCGGGTGAAAGGTCCGGTTGCCGAGCGTCTGGGCGGCCCGCGCGATGCCCTCCTCGCTCGGGATGACGGAGACGTAGAACTCGACGCCCACATCCACGCGCATGCGATCCTTGGTGATCAGGGCCGCCTCCCCGGCGCGGCGCACCTCGAGCCGCAGGGTCTGCATGTTCACTCGGGAGATCTCGTGAAAGTACGGGATCGCGATCGTGCCGCCGTCCATGACGACCTGGCGGCCGCCGACGCCCGTCTTGACCAGGCTCGTCTCGCGGTTCGCCCGCTCGTAGAACCTCGCAAGTACGACGATGACGATGATCAGTACGACAAGGACGATCAGTGTCCAGGTGAATGCGCTAGTCATCTTGCTTCCTCGTTCAGGTCTGTGATCCGGTCACCACTCAGAACATCGGCGGGAAGGGTCGGCCGCCGCGCTCGACCGTGATCCAGCGGGTCTCCGTGAAGGTTTCGGTCGCCCAGCGTCCGCCGTGCCGCCCCTGGCCGGATGCCTTCGAACCGCCGAATGGTGCGTGCGGCTCGTCGTTCACCGACGAGCAGTTGATGTGACACATGCCGGTCTCGAGGCGCTGCGCGATCGCGAGCCCCCGTTGTTCGTCCCGGGTGATGACCCCGGACGAAAGGCCATACTCCGTATCGTTGGCGATCGCGATCGCCTCGTCGTCGGTCCGGAACGGAATGACCGGAACGACCGGTCCGAACGTCTCGTCCTGATACACCTTCATGTCCGGGGTGACGTCGACGAGGATCGTCGGCTCGACGAAGCGCCCGTTCACTTTTCCGCCGAGAGCGATCTTCGCTCCCTTGGCGACAGCGTCGTCGATCTGCTCCTTCACCTTGGCCGCCTGCCGGTCGTTGATCAGCGGGCCAATGATGTGGGACTTGTCCTTGCCGGGATCGCCGACTTTCAGCTTGGCCGCTCGTTCGACGAACCGCTGCAGGAATGCATCGAATATCTTCTCGTGCACCAGCACCTTCTCGACTGACATGCAGATCTGGCCCTGATGCATGAAGCTGCCGAAATTCGCCGCCGCCGTCGCTCGCTCCATGTCGGCGTCCTCGCAGACGATCAGCGCATCCTTGCCGCCGAGCTCGACGCAACATTTCTTGAGGTGGGCGCCGGCCCGTGCAGCGACCTGACGACCGACGGCGGTGGACCCGGTGAACGAGATTCCCTTCACGTGCGGGTTCTCGATCATCTCGTCGCCGACCGCCTGGACATTCTCGCGTGAGCAGGTCACCACGTTCAGGACGCCCTCGGGCACTCCTGCTTCCTTGAACACCTCGGCGTAGAGCAATCCGCCGCAATAGGGCGTTTCCTCCGAAGGCTTGAGGACCACTGTGTTGCCGGCAGCGAGCGCGAACGCGATGCCGCGACCGGTGAGAAGAACCGGCACGTTCCACGGGCTGATGACGGAGATCACGCCCATCGGCTGGCGCATCGCCATCGAGAGCTTGCCGTGCTCGGACGGAATGATTTCGCCGATCGGCGCGTAGCTCGACGCGGCCGCCGCATAGAAGATCTCGGGCACATAGCCGGTCTCGAACATGCCCTTTCCGAACCAGCCGCCGCCTTCGCCCTGGAGTGCGTCGACGATCTCCATCTGGCGGCGCTCGAAGATCTCCGCCACCTTGATCATGTAGTGGGCCCGCTTGTTGAACGGCAGTGCCGACCAGCTTCCGAAGGCGGCGTGTGCCGCATCGATCGCCGCCCGCGCCTCCTGACGACCGCCGTCGGGGACCTCCGCCCAGACCGAGCCGTCGGACGGGTTCAGATCCGCAAACGTCCGCCCGGTGGCGATCGGTCGACCTCCGATAAACATCCCATCGAACACCCGCGCCATGTCAGTCTCCTTTCACGAGGTTGCGCTCGCCACTGTCGCTGGAATGCGGATCCGACCCACGCTTGCGCGCGTTGGCCGCTGCCGCCTCGATTCTGGCAATCGCCGCTTGAAGAGAATCGCTACGCGCGCCCGTCACCGCAACCGCGGGGCGGGCCACCGGCATTACCGACCGCATCGCTCTGACGTGCTCCGACTGGATGGCCGCAGCGCGCTCGACCAGATCATTGATCGATCCGGGATTGATCGATCCGGGCATTAGCGATTCGATCTCCCGCGTCGGAGTCACGCCCGGACGCGCGGATGGTGCGACCGAAGCACGGCCGGCGGATTCCGGAAGCGCGTGCGCGTGCGCCGGCGCCGGCACGCGCGCCGGCCTTGCGCCGACATCCGCCGCCGCGCCGCCGAGATAGGCTTTCTGTACCGCCGGATCCTGGGCGAGGCTCGCCGCAGTACCCTCGCCCACGATGCGTCCATTCTCGAGCAGGTAACCGCGGTCCGCGATGGCAAGGCCCTGACGCGCGTTCTGCTCGACGAGCAGAATGCCCGCGCCCGTCTTGCGAACTTCGGCGAGTGCCCGGAAGAGCTCGGTGCACAGAATCGGCGACAGCCCAAGCGAGGGTTCGTCCAGCATCAGGATGGAAGGCGCCGACATCATCGCGCGGCCGATCGCGACCATCTGCTGCTCCCCGCCGCTCATGGTGCGCGCGACCTGCCTCCGGCGCTCGGCGAGGCGCGGGAACAGGGTGAGCACTCTCTCCAGGTTGTGCTTTTCGGACTGTCTGGCGCGGCCCGCGTAGGCGCCCAGGACGAGATTCTCGAGCACCGTCAGATCGCCGAAAATTCGGCGTCCCTCGGGCACGAGCGCCAACCCTGCCTCGACGATCAGATGTGGCGCGAGGTGCTTGACCGACTTGCCGTCGAGCACGATCTGTCCGGAGTCGGAAGCGGAAACGAGCCCCGCGATCGTCAGGAGGAGCGTACTCTTGCCGGCGCCGTTGGCGCCGAGGATCACGACGATCTCGCCCGGTGCGGTCCGGATCGCAACGTCGTCGAGCGCCCGATGTTGCCCGTAGAAAACCGACAGGCCGCGACACTCAAGCATGCTCGTCTCCCAGGTAGGCGCGGATCACCTCCTTGTCGGCAAGCGTTTCCTCGGGGGTTCCTTCGGCGATTTTCGCGCCGCTGTTCATGACGACGCAGCGATCGCACAGGCTTCGGATCGCGTCCATGACATGTTCGACGAGAATCACGGTGCGGCCTTCCTCGCGCAAGCTGCGGATGAGGTCGATCCCGATTTGCAGTTCCGTGGGGTTCAATCCGGCGAGCCACTCGTCCAGGAGCAGGATGCGCGGATCGGATGCGAGCGCGCGCGCGAGCTCGACCCGCTTCTCGTCGATGTAGGTCAGCGACGCGGTCGGCGCGTTGACGGCGTGCCCCATGCCCACGCGCTCCAGCTGCCGAAGCGCGAATTTCCTGACCGCGCGGCCCCACAGGCGCTTGTGCCCGAAGACCGCGCCCGCCATCACATTCTCGATCACCGTCAGCGAGGAGAGCGTGCGAACCAGCTGAAACGTGCGGGCGACTCCCGCCCGCGCGATATACCGCGCGGGTCGATCCGAGATCATCCGGTCGCCGAGGAAGATGTCGCCGTCGGTCGGCTTCAGCAGGCCCGAGATCAGGTTCAGCACGGTCGTCTTGCCGGAGCCGTTCGGGCCGATCAGGCCCATGACCTCGTTCTCCCGCACCGAGAAGCTCAGGTTGTCGACGGCCAGCAGCCCGCCAAAGCGCTTGCTGACGTCCTGGACGTCCAGCACCGTTCTCTCAGCCATGCCGCACGCTCCGGCCGGCGAGCTTGATGGCGGCCTCGATCTGGCCGACCACGCCATGGGGAATCAGGTAGACGATGAGCAGGAACGCGATGCCGAGCAGCAGGACGGTCTGGTTCGGAAACCGCGCGGCCATCAACTCCCAGAGGATGGTGAAGGGAATCACGCCGACCAGGGGCCCCCACAGGCGATGGACGCCCCCGAGCAGCGCCATGATCACGACCTGGAACGAGAGCTCCGGGGTGAAGACGATGCTGGGCTCGATGTAGGTGAAGCGCGGGGCCATGATCGCGCCGACCATCCCGGCGAAGACTCCCGAGATCACGAACAGGGCGAGCTTCGACGCCGCGGAATTGATTCCCA
>JAABRB010000183.1 GCA_011391185.1 Betaproteobacteria bacterium | reverse complement strand
GGCGAATGAACTTAGGCAATACCTTGGAGCGCGGCGCGTCGAGGACAAGGGAGATTAAGTTGAAGCTCGGGATTCTTGTGAACGAGGGCCCCTACACGCACCAGGCGTCCGACACCGCCTATCAATTCACGAAGGCGGCGATCGAGAAGGGGCACGAAATCTTCCGCGTCTTCTTCTACAATGACGGGGTGAACAACGGCACGCGGCTCACGGTGCCGCCGCAGGACGACCGCAACCTGCAGAAGGCGTGGTCGGAGATCGCCGAGAAGCACAAGCTCGACCTCGTCGTGTGCATCGCCGCCGCGCAGCGGCGCGGCATTCTGGACGAGGGCGAGGCCAAGCGTCACGGCAAGGATGCCCACAACATCGCGCCCGGCTTCCGCATTTCGGGTCTTGGACAGCTGGTCGAGACTGGGATCGTTGCCGACCGGCTGGTCGTATTCGGAGACTGAGAGGCGGCACGAATGGCGAACGTCAAGGCGCCGGAGGTCGACAGCAGCGCCAAAAAGAAATTCCTGTACGTGAACCGGAAGGCTCCCTACGGGACGATCTATGCGCTGGAATCGCTCGAAGTCGTCCTGATCTCGGCCGCCTTCGAGCAGGACGTGAGCCTCGCCTTCCTGGACGACGGCGTCTACCAGCTCCTGAAGGGACAGAACACCTCGGGCATCGGCATGAAGAACTTCTCGCCAACCTACAAGGCGCTCGGCGACTACGACGTCACGAAGCTTTACGTGGAGCACGAATCGCTCGTGGAGCGGGGCCTCAAGCCCGAAGATCTGATGGCTATCACCTACGAGGATGAAGACGAGGACTTCGCGGAGAAGCCGTCGATCCGTATCGTCAACCGCTCCGAATTGATCGAAATCATGGCGCAACAGGACGTTCTGTTGAACTTTTGATCGGACAATCGAACCGACATGCCGACGCTGCACACAGTCAACAAGTCGCCTTTCGAACGCTCGGCGTTTATCAGCGCGTTGAACCATTTGCGACCCGGTGACGCGCTGCTGATGATCGAGGACGGCGTCGTGGGCGCGCGTAAGGAAACCGCGTTCGCGGGCCTGCTCGAGGCCGCGGCAAAAAATTGTTCGATCTTCGTTCTCGGACCCGATTTCGCCGCTCGCGGGATGGACGAAAAGGACCTGATCCAGGGTGCCACGCTTGTCGATTACGGCCAGTTCGTCGATTTGGTCACCAAGCACGATCGGACACAGGCATGGCTGTAAGGCCGCTCACTCATCACGATCCATCATCCAACCGGAGCTAATACGGAGAAGTCTTCCATGAGCGCTTATGCAATCAACGGTCACACCTTCGAGCACGACGAGGAGGGGTACCTCAAGAACCTCGCCGACTGGAACAAGGAGCTCGCAGAGCTGATCGCGAAGGACGAGAAGATCGACATGACCCCGGAACACTGGGAGGTCGTCAATTTCCTCCGTGAGTACTACGAGGAGTATCAGGTGGCGCCGGCCATTCGCATCCTGGTGAAGGCCATGAAAAAGCAGTTCGGGCCCGAGAAGGGCGAGCAGAAGTATCTCTATCAACTCTTTCCCTACGGCCCAGCGAAGCAGGCGTGCAAGATCGCCGGATTGCCGAAGCCGACCGGCTGCGTTTGACGCAAGAGGACTGGTGGCTAGCGCCGACGACAAGTTCTTCGACGTTCGATCGATAGCTTTCGATTATTCGCGGGGTCCTGCGCGGACGGTCACGGGAGCGCAAGCGGAGTGGAGACTGTGCTGACAGCCGTGTATGCATTGCTGTTCTACGTCGCTGCGGCGGTGCTGGCGGGGGGGCTCGGATTCCGGATCTGGGAGTACGCAAGAACGCCGGCCCCGCTGAAAATTCCGATACCTCCAGCGCCCACGACCCGAAGCGGCGTTGTGCTCCGCATCTTGCGAGAGGTCGTATTGTTCGCGGCCGTTTTTAAGGCGAATAAATGGATCTGGCTTTTTGGCTGGGTGTTTCATGCCGCGCTTCTGATCGTTCTTTTACGTCACCTGCGCTATTTCACCCACCCCGTCTGGGAGTGGGTGACGCTGATCCAACCATTCGGCGTCTATGCCGGATTCGCCATGGTGGCGGGCCTGCTTGGGCTGTGGGCCCGACGTCTCCTGGTGCCGCGAATCCGCTACATCAGCGCGCCATCGGACCATCTGATGCTGCTCTTGCTGATCGGCATCGGAGGATCCGGCCTGCTCATGAAATACGTCGCCCCGACCGACATCGTTGCGCTCAAGTCGTTCTTCCTCGGTCTTATGGTCTTTAATTGGCAACCGATGCCCCGCGACCCCATGCTGCTGATCCACTTAGGATTGGTCGCGGCTTTGATGATCATCTTTCCATTTTCCAAGCTTCTGCACGCGCCTGGACTGTTCTTTAGTCCCACTCTCAATCAGGTCGATAATCCGCGTGAGCGGCGTCACCTGGCAAATTGGGCGCGCAGACTCGAAGTCGGACGACAGTAGGCGCAACAATGCGACCGCAAGAGAAGAGCGCGAAGGGCACGTTATGGACCAGTTGAAGGCACCGGACATGAGCGAGAGCGAGCCGCTGGATCCGCTAGAAATTCCGGATCTCGTGCCGGGCTGCATGTCCGCCAGCAAGCCCTATGTCGCAGGCCCCGAGTTCCAGAAGCCGCTCGGCTTTCCCGGCGAACTTGTCGAGAATTGGCAGGAGGTCGCCATCGATAAGATGGCCGAGCTCCGGGGTAAGTACCGTTCGTTCCGCGTTTTCCTCGACTCCTGCGTCAAGTGCGGCGCCTGCACGGACAAGTGCCACTACTTCCTTGGCACCGGCGACCCAAAGAACATGCCGGTCGCCCGGCAGGATCTGCTGCGCCAAGTCTACCGACGTCACTTCACCCTTGCCGGCAAGTATGTCCCTTGGCTGGTCGGCGCCAGGGATCTCACCGAGGAGGTGCTGGACGACTGGTACAGCTACTTCCACCAGTGCTCGCAGTGCCGTCGCTGCTCCGTCTACTGCCCGATCGGCATCGACACAGCCGAAATTTCCATGGCCGGACGCGAGATCATGGACACGATCGGCAAGGGGCAGAAGTACAGCAACGAGATCATCGGCAAGGTGCATAAGCTCGGCAACAATCTCGGCCTTCCGGGAAAGGCGATCAGGGCGACGCTCGATGACCTAGAAGAAGAGGTGCTCGAGGAAGCGGGCGTGCCGGTGCGCTTCCCGCTCGATGAGAAGGGCGCCGATATCTTGCTCGTCACCCCCTCGGCCGATTTTTTCGCGGAGCCGCATATCGCCGGCCTTATCGGCTACGCCAAAGTATTCCACCAAGCCGGCATCAGCTGGACCATGAGCTCCTATGCTTCGGAGGCCGCCAATTTTGGTTTGTTCATCGGCTCCTACGAGAACATGCGCGAGATCTCGCTGCGCATCCGCAAGGCGGCCGAGGACCTCGGAGTCAAGCGTATCGTGTTCGGCGAATGCGGCCATGCCTGGCGGGTCGCCTACAGCTTCCTCAACACGCTTGTGGGGCCGTTCGACTTCCTGGACCAACGCTATCCGATCCCGCAGCACATCTGCGAGTTCACTTTTGACCTCATCGAGCGGGGAAAGCTCAAGTTCGACAAGTCGAAGAACGATCACATCCGGCTGACGTTCCACGATTCATGTAACGTGGCGCGTGGTTCGCGCATGGGCGACAAGCCGGGCGGGCAGTTCGAGATCCCGCGCGCGATCCTGCGAGCGAGCTGCAACTACTTTTACGATATGGCGCCGGAAACCATCAAGGAAAGCACGTTCTGTTGCGGCGGCGGCGGCGGCCTTCTCACCGACGACCTGATCGAACTGCGCAAGAAGGGGGCGCAGCCGCGCATGCGGGCGCTCCAACAGGTCGCCGAAGAACACGGCGTCACCCACATGGCGGCGATCTGCGCCATTTGCAAGGCGCAATTCTCGAAGGTGCTGCCGATGTACGGCTTCGACATGGAGGCGATCGTCAGCGTTCACCAGATGGTGTCCAATGCCATCATTCTTGATCGCCCCGAAGGCGGTTCTGGCCGGGCCGAGGGAGTCCAGCAATGAGCGACATGGCGAACGTCCCGAAGAAGCCGCATACGTTTCGCGCGTTTAAGGACGGCGAGAGCATGTGGACCGGCTGGGACGATCTCACCGAAAAGATCTTTCAGGCCGACCACTCCTACAAGTGTCCGACCTACGTTCACCGCACGCCTCCCTGCCAGGGGTCGTGCCCGTCCGGACACGAGATCCGTGGCTGGCTCGCCATCGCCCGGCAAATGGACAAGCCGCCGGTCGCGGGCATGTCGTGGCAGGAATACGCGTTCCACCGGATGGTGGAGGCCAACCCCTTCCCGTCCATGATGGGCCGCGTGTGCCCTGCGCCTTGCGAGGACGGCTGCAATCGCAACGAAGTCGATGACTTCGTCGGTATCAACGCCGTCGAGCAGTATGTCGGCGACTGGGCGATCCAGCAGAACGCCAAGCTGCCCACGCCCGGAAAAACTACCGGCAAGAGGGTCGCCGTGATCGGCGGCGGACCGGCGGGATTATCGGCGGCTTATTTCCTGCGCCGCCAGGGTCACGGAGTGACAATTCTGGAAGCCGCCGAACAACTTGGCGGCATGATGCGCTACGGCATTCCCGGTTACCGGACGCCGCGCGAGATGCTCGATGCCGAAATCAAGCGCATTCTAGATATGGGTATCGAGGTCAGGTTCAACACCCGCGTCGGTAAGAACGTGACCGTTGCGGAGTTGGAGAAGGAATTCGACGCCATTTTCTGGGCGATCGGCGCGCAGAAGGGCCGGCCGCTCCTGGCGCCCGGTTGGGGCGCGGAGGGTTGTCTCACGGGCGTCGAATTCTTGGACGCCTTCAACCATGGCTGGGTGTTCTCGACCGCCAAGCGGATCGTCGTCGTCGGGGGCGGCGACACCTCGATCGACGTGGCCTCGGTCGCCCGCCGTCTCGGCCACGTGACGACCGCCCACCGGCACGACGCGGCGGGCCATGGAGTGGTCGGATTCACGGCCCAGGACGTGGCCGGCACGCTTCGGCGCGAAGGCGTGAAGGCAACGCTCACCTCGCTGTTCCCGATCGAAAAGATGACAGCCGCCACGCGCGAGCGCGAGGACGCCGTTCGTGAGGGTGTAGAGATCAAGGGCGGCGTCATGCCGCTCGAGGTGCTGGTGGACGCGAATGGCCTCGTTCGCGGGCTCAAGATGTGCGAGTGCACGATGAAAGGCATGACGCCCGAGCCCAAACCCGGCACCGAGTTCGAGATCGAGTGCGACATCATCGTCTCGGCCATCGGCCAGATGGGCGACCTGGAAGGTCTCGGCGAACTCGACAACGGCAAGGGCTTCATCGACATCCAGCCCGGCTACAAGACCCGGAAGGGCGAGAAGCATTTCGCCGGCGGCGACATCGTCCGCCCTCACTTGTTGACCACGGCCATCGGTCACGGGCGCATCGCAGCCGAGACAATCGACCATTTCCTGGCGGGCGCGCCCGTCGACAAACGGCCTAAGATCGACGTGCACCACTTCAACCTGCTCGAGGAACTGCATCAGCGCAACCTCGACCCGGTCCAGTACGACCACACGCAAGCCCGCGGCACATCGTCGGCCCAGTGGGCGATCCACAATTATGAGGACCGTTCGGCCACGCAGATCATCCCCCACACCGATCTATTTAAGGGGCACTTCAAATACGAGTCGCGCGAAAAGCGCGCCGAACTCCACATCTCGGCTGACGAAGTGCTCGGCAACTTCCGGGAGCGCATCGAGGGATTCACGGAAAAGCAGGCTATCCGCGAGGGCGAACGCTGCATGAGCTGCGGCATGTGCTTCGAGTGTGACGCCTGCGTGATCTATTGCCCGCAGACCGCGGTCAAGCGCGTGCCCAAGAAGGAACGAGCCGTCGGGCGCTACGTCTATACCGACTACAGCATGTGCATCGGCTGCCACATCTGCGCCGATGTCTGCCCGACCGGCTACATCGAGATGGGCCTTGGCGAGTAGAGTGAACGTGGCCGCGAGGTGTGCTCTCATGCGATTCGTGGCAACGCTGGCGATACCAGTCCTGGCGGCGATCCTCGCGCTGCCGCCGGGGGTCGCCCGCGCCGGCGAGCCGACTTGGCTACCGAAGCCCGCCCGCGGCCAGGGCGAGAAGTGCGTCGCCGACACCGACTGGATGCGCCGCAACCATATGACTGTGCTGATGCATCAGCGCGACGCGACGGTCCATGACGGGATTCGCACCGAGCGCTTCAGCCTCAAGGGCTGTATCGAGTGCCATGCAGTGAAGGGCGCCGACAACAAGCCGGTCGCCATCACAAGCCCCCAGCATTTCTGCCGCACCTGCCACGATTACGCGGCGGTGCGCGTCGACTGTTTCGAGTGCCACGCCTCCCGGCCTGAGGCCAAGACGACAACTACCAGCGAGACTGCGGCCGACCGCTCTTTAGAAAATCATGTGGCGGCGCTCGCACAATACTTGAGGAGCGTGGGGCAGTGAGCTGCGGAGCAAGAAGCGGCACGGGATGCGGGGATCGCGCGGCGTGCAGTTGCGCCGGTTCCGATGGTGACGTGGTCGACGAGGCTCGCCGGGACTTCTTGCGCGGGGCCGCGGCGACGACGGTGACCACGCTCGCGGCCGGCATCACGCTCTACGCCTTCGGCGCAGATCCTGCCGCCGCCCGCAGGCCCGACGAAAAGGTGACTTCGAAGGTGCGTTGGGGGCTCTTGATCGATGCCTCGAAGTGCGCCGATGGCTGCACGGCGTGCGTCACCGCTTGCCAGGAGGAAAACGGCTGGCGCGATACCGGCCATCCCGAGACGGATGCCCAGTGGATCCGAAAGCTGACGGTGAAGAACCCAAGAAACGGCGCGACCTTCTCGCTGCCGATGATGTGCCAGCACTGCGCCGATCCGCCGTGCGTGGACGTTTGTCCGACCGGCGCCTCGTTCAAGCGCGCCGACGGCATCGTGCTGGTCGACAAGCACACCTGCATCGGCTGTCGCTACTGCATGATGGCCTGCCCGTACAAGGCGCGCTCCTTCATCCACGAGCCGCTCGAGGATCAGAAGCCACATGCGCCGCGCGGCAAGGGCACGGTCGAGAGCTGCACGCTGTGCGTCCATCGCATCGATGAGGGTC
>JAABRB010000182.1 GCA_011391185.1 Betaproteobacteria bacterium | reverse complement strand
GACATGGCGCACAAGATTCTGATTGCGGACGATGAGCCGAACATCGTCGTCTCGCTCGAGTTCCTGATGAAGCGCGAGGGATACGACGTGCGCGTCGCGGTGAACGGTGACGAGGCGCTGTCGCAGGTGGCGGAGTTCGCGCCCGACCTCGTGCTCCTCGATGTCATGCTGCCGCGTCGCAGCGGCTTCGAGGTCTGCCAGCAGATCCGCGCGAACGCCGAGTGGCGCGACACGAAGGTCGTCATGCTGACGGCCAAGGGGCGCGACACGGAAATGCAGAAAGGCCTCGCGCTCGGCGCGGACGCCTACATCACGAAGCCCTTCGCGACGAAGGAGCTCGTCGCGCGGGTGAAAGAGCTGCTCGACGGGACGCGATGAGCGACGGGGCGAGCCTTGCCATTGCGTTCGCGGTCACGCTCGGAATCGCGTCCGGGGTCGTCGGACTCGCGGGCGGTGTCGTGTGGTCGGGCCTGGGGCCGGACGAGCGTGCCGTGGCGGTCGAGCTGCTGTCCCCGCGCGCGGGGTTGGTCATCTTCGTCGGCTTCCTCGGAGTCGGTCTGGTGACCGTCGTGCTGCAGATGATTATTCGCGTGAGTTTTGCCGACACGCGTGGGCTCGCGGAAGAGGCACGCGTCATGCTCGCGGCGAATCCGGGCCACCGCATCGCGCCCAAGGGGTCGAGCGGGATGCGGCAGCTCGGGGGCGTGTTGAACGAGTTTGCCGAGCGTGTGCGCGAGTTGCGCGAGGAAGTCGATGCCAAGATCGCCGACGCGAGGGCCTCGGTCGAGGAAGAGCGCAATCGGCTGGCCGCGCTCATGTCCGAGCTCACGCAAGGCGTGCTCGTCTGCAACCGTGAAGGCCGGATCCTGCTCTATAACGACCGCGCACGGGAGCTCTTCGCCGGAGGCGAGGCGGGTGCCGCCGCGTCCGTCGGCCTGGGCAGGTCGATATTCGGCGTGATCGATCGCAATCTCGTGGGTCACGGGCTCGACGCAGTGGCGCAGCGCCTCGCCCAGGACGACGCCCATCCGGTGGTGCAGTTCCTCAGCACGACTCACGGGGGGCAGCTGGTGCGAGTCCACATGGCCCCGGTTCGCGGATTCTCGCAGTCGGGCGGCGAGGGGACGGCCGGCAAAACGGAAATCTCCGGCTTCGTTCTCACGCTGGACGATGTGACCCGCGCCGTCGAGGATGACATGCGCCGCGATCGCGTGCTCCACACCCTCACCGAGGGCAGTCGCGCTCCGCTCGCCAGTATCCGGGCGGCCGTGGAGAGCCTGCTCGACTACGGCGACATGGATAATGCGCAGCGCTCCCGATTCCTCGGCGTGATCGCCGAGGAATCGAAAGCGCTTTCGGCGCGACTTGATCGAACGATTCACGACCATGCCGATTCGCTCAAGACCCGCTGGCCGCTGGAAAATGTCCTCGGCGCCGACCTGATAAGCGCCGCCCGGCGGCGGATCGAGTCGCGGGTCGGCATCCCGGCCAGGCTCGACGCGGTGGACCCCGCGCTCCGGCTGGAGGCGGACAGCTATTCCGTCACGCAGGCGCTGGCCTACCTCGCGGGGCGGCTGAAGGCGGACCTCGGTGTCGGCGAGGTGCGGATGCGGCTCGGCCAGACCGGGCGTAACGCCGAGCTCGATCTGATCTGGCGCGGAACGCCCGTGTCCGCGCGCATGCTCCAGTCCTGGGAGGACGAGCCAATGCGAACCGGAGGGGAGGAAAGTCCGCTCTCGTTGAAGGACGTGGTCGAGCGGCACGCGGGCGAGGTGTGGCACCAGACCGATGCGGCGGCCGAATCGTCGTACTTCCGGCTCCTGATTCCGGTGGCGACTGCCGTGCTTCCGGCGCGGCGCGAGGCGCCGGATTCGAGCAGCCGCCCGGAGTACTACGACTTCGATCTGTTTCACCAGCCCGGCCAGACCGCGGACGTGGACGCGCGCCTGCTCTCCGAGCTTGCCTACACGGTATTCGATTCCGAAACGACCGGACTCGATCCTTCCGCCGGAGACGAGATCATCTCCATCGGGGCAGTTCGCATCGTGAACGGGCGGCTGCTCCGCCACGAAGTGTTCGAGCAGCTCATCGATCCGCAGCGGCCGATCAAGTCAGCTTCGATCGCGATTCACGGGATCACGACCGAGATGGTCGACGGACAGCCCACGATCGAGCGCGTTCTGCCGGCTTTCCGGACGTTCGCCGAGGATACGGTGCTCGTGGCGCACAACGCCGCCTTCGACATGCGGTTCCTGCAGCTCAAGGAGGAGGCGACCGGGGTGCGGTTCACTCATCCCGTTCTCGACACGCTGCTCCTCTCCGAGGTGCTGCATGCGGACCAGCAGCTGCATCGCCTCGAAGCGATCGCCGAGCGACTGGGTATCAACGTCGTTGGCCGGCACACATCGCTCGGGGACGCCATCGTCACGGCCGAGGTGTTCCTGAAAATGCTGCCCTTGCTTGCGGCGCTGGGAATCCGAACGCTCGGCGAAGCGCGCGAGGCGTCGCAGAAGACATACTATGCCCGCATCAGCTACTAGGCCGCCGCTGTGACCGACATCGCCTCCGAAACGTCGGCGACGCAGATGCTTGCCCAGTCGATGTACAGCCCGCTCGCCTCGGTCGTGCGGCGGGCGCCGATATCCTGCCCGCCGGGCACCCCGCTGCACGATGCGCTGACGCTCATGCGGGAACACCGGATCGGATCGATGATCGTTGCGGAAGGGGAGACCCGGTCACCGATCGGCATCTTCACGCTGCGCGACCTTCTCGACAAGGTGGCCGTGGGCCATTGCGACCTCGACCAGCCGATCGACCAGGTGATGACGAGCCCGCTCGTGACCCTGGACCCGCAGGTTTCGGCCTACCAGGCGATGGTCACCATGGTGCGCCATGGCATGCGGCACGTCGTGGTCGTCGAGGCGGGCAGGCTCACGGGCGTGGTGTCCGTGAACGATCTCTTCAACATTCAGCGGCTCGGCGTGACGGACATCAGCGGAGCAATCCAGACCGCGGCCGACGTGCCCGCGCTGAAGGCCATCGCAGCCGACATTCGCAAGCTTGCCGGAAACATGCTCGTGAAGGGTGTCGGCGCCGAGCCGTTGACGCAGCTCATCTCGAGCCTGAACGATCTGCTGACGATACGCATCATCGAGGTCGTGCGTGCACGGCACGAGCTGCCCGAGATGAACGTCTGCTGGCTCGCGCTCGGATCGGAAGGTCGCTACGAGCAGACGATCAGCACCGACCAGGACAACGGACTCGTTTTCGACGCTCCCGGGATTCCGGCCGCGCAAGCGCGCGAGGCGCTGCTGCCGTTCGCGCGCGAAGTGAACGAGACCCTCGATGCGTGCGGATTTCCGCTCTGCCAGGGAGGGGTCATGGCGGGCAATCCCGAGTGGTGCCGAAGCGTCGAAGAGTGGCGGCGACGCTTCGAGGATTGGATCATCATGCCGAAGCCCGCCGCACTCCTGACCGCAGGGATTTTCTTCGATTTTCGCCCGATCTGGGGCGAGGCCTCGCTCGCCGAGCGCCTGCGCGAATGGGTGCTGGGGGCGGCGCGGGCGAATACGCTCTTTCTGTTTCACCTGGCCCAGGCCGTGCTGAGCACGCGGTCACCGCTTGGTGTCCTGGGCGGGTTCGTATACGACTCGGCCGAATTCCCGCATACCATCGACCTCAAGATGCATGGCACGCAGCCCTTCGTCGGAAGCGCGCGCGTTCACGCCCTCGCGCATGGCGTGACGCATACCAACACGGTGCAGCGGTTGCGCTTTGCCGGCGAAAAGATCGGCCTGCGGTCCGAGGTCGTCGGGGCCGCGGTCGAAGCCTTTCAGTTCCTCCAGCTCATGCGATTCCGACGGCAGCAGTCACCCCACGTCACGGACGGCAACATCAACCGTGTGAACCCTGCCAAGCTGAATCAGCTCGAGCGACACGTGCTCAAGGAGGCGCTTCGCCAGGGCCGGAAGCTCCGTCAGCGACTCGAGCTCGATTACCCCATTCGCTGAACATGATTTCCGGTCCGCGACGCGCATTCTCCGGTGGCCTCCGTCGGCACGTTATACGGCGGAAAAGCGTGACAAGCACGGAACGGATGGGTAAGATCCGGCTCGAAGTATCCAGCGACCCGACAACAAGAACGTCGCGAACAACGCCCGCTCACGCGGGCGTTGTTTTTTCTCGTGCGCTTTTGCGCACGAGAAAACGCGCAGTGTCGAACGGGGGGAAACCGGCTGGTTTCCTCAGGGAAAAAGCGGAAGGTCACGAACAGGAGGGCACCGGCTGGTTCCCTCAGGGAAAAAGCGGAAGGTTACGAACAGGAGGGCACCGGCTGGTTCCCTCCCGTTACCCTCCTTCCCGCTGTTAGCAAACGCGCCGTTAGTCAGCGTCGTCCTCTGGGAATCACGCAGTGGAAGAGCGATCGGTGTTTCCCCTCCTTTTCAAGGAGGGGTGGCTGCGAAGCAGCCGGGGTGGTTCAGAGCGCGCTTAGCTATGCGTAGGGTGCTCATATTGGCGGTACAGAGACCTTCCGGCTATAATCCGCGCTCCCTCCTACGCGCCTCGGCTCCCGAGGCGCGCCGATTCCGGCCAAGTAGCTCAGTTGGTAGAGCAGAGGACTGAAAATCCTTGTGTCGGTGGTTCGATTCCGCCCTTGGCCACCACCCTCTCTGCGTCCATACGACGACCGCGGTGCGCGGGGGTGCCCATGCGGTTCTGCTGGAACTGGGGCAGGCGCTCGGCGCCCACCGCGAAGCCATGGTCGTGATCGGTGGCTCGGTGCCGTCTCTCCTGATGCCCAAGGGCGCACGAACCGAGAAGAATCGGCCGAAACTCGTCGAAGGCACTGCGTGTGCAGGAAGCCGACGGCGGCGATGTCGCCTTGCGCCACAACTTGGAGATTCAAATTTCGGGGTCCATGCCGGACGGCCGGTCCAACGCAGTCGAACTGCTGGTTGCGTCGATTCCGGCGTTACTCGTCATGAAGAGCTATGCGCTGGTTCAGCGGGACAAGAAGAAGGATGCATACGACATCTATTTCTGCATCCGAAATTACCCGGAAGGAACGGATGCTCTCGCAGCGGAATACGCGAAGCTGCTTGACGATCCCGTCGCACGCGAGGCGTTGTCGAACATCGCGGCCAAATTCGACGGTAGCGAATCTTTCGGGCCGCAGACCGTTCGGGTGTTCCTGGAGGGCTCCGCGGCGCTCGGGGACAGGACGGCAGAGCAGGTTCAAGAAGACGCGTTTCGACAGTTTCGGGCGTTGCTGGCCGCCTTGGGCGTCCCCAAGTGAGGGGGCGGTTTCTCGATGTCGCGACCCGTCGCGCAATCGAGACGGCGCGCCGCGCGCAGCTGCGCAATGAAATCCGCCGAGGGTTGGACAGCGGTCCCAGCGGAATCTGGGATGCTGAAACCATCAAGAGGAAAGCGCGAGCCAGTCAGAGATTGAAGTCAATACAGGTCCGAGATCCGAAATGAGTTGACTCCCATGAGCGGAAATACGGCGCAGAGCCTGATGGCGAAAGGTTTCGCCCCTGTTCTCACTCCCCACGGCCACCTTCTCCTGGAGCGCGGTGACGAGTGGGCGCCTCTCGAACCCGAAGTCGCCCTTCAGTTGCAAGAGTCCTTCGACCGGGGACCGGGACACGGTCTGCTGACGCTGGGTGCGGCGCTCGTGGGCGTGCCGCTGCCGCTGGCATTCGGCTACTGGCGTGATCTTGCCGCTCGCTATGTGACCGCAGTCTGTGCCTTGGCCGATTCCGCCGCACCCGGCACACAGATACGCGTCCCGCCGCCTCCGCGCGACGCGCTCGAGACCCTGGCCGCGGCTGTGCCGCCGATGAAGGGCGCTGAGTACGCCAGCGCGAACGTTCTGGTCGCCCTATGGGACGAGATCGAGGCCGCGTTCCAGGCCGAGTTGGCCGCGTCGAGATCGCCGGTCCAGCACTTCCTCAAGTGCCGGAACGCCGCTTGGAATCTGGTCGGCCGGGTTCACTTCAACCTGGCGGAAAACCGCAGGGACGAGGAAGCACCGTTCGCGTTCCTCGCAACCTACACACCGCGCCTTTCCGCACAGGCCCGTGCGCAGCACTTACCGCTCGGCGAGGCATTGCGGGAATACGCCGGTGCCGCCAACCGGGAGCAACTGCTGTCGCTCCTGCTGCCGGTGCAGCGGGCCGCGGAGAAATGCGCCTGGCTTAAGGCCATGGTCGACGCAGGCGAGATTTTCCACCCGCTGCGCTGGTCGCCGCAGGAGGCATTCCGGCTGCTCACCGATCTGCCGCTGCTCGAGTCCGCGGGCGTCGTGGTCCGGATGCCCGCGACCTGGCGAGGCGACCGGCCGCCGCGTCCCCAGGTAACTGCCGCCGTGGGCACTCAGCCGCCGGCCGGTCTCGGCCTGGACGCCTTGCTCGACTTTCGCATGCACGTCACGCTCGACGGAGAAACGCTCACCCCGGCGGAAATCAAGCGCCTGCTCTCCGGATCTGACGGGCTCGCACTCATTCGCGGACGGTGGGTCGAGGTCGATCGGGACAAGCTCGAGCGGATGCTGGAGCGATTCCGAGGAATCGAACGCGCGGCCGCTGACGGCGAACTCGGTTTCGCCGAAGCGATGCGCCTGCTTGCGGGGGCGCACGTGGGAACGGATGCGGGCGCTGCGACCGATGAACGGGATTGGGCCAGCGTGGCGGCCGGCCCCTGGCTTGCCGAGACCCTCAAGAAGCTGCGCAGCCCCGAGGGTCTCGCCCGCATCGATCCGGGGCGCGGCCTGAAAACGCAGCTTCGGCCCTACCAGGAAGCCGGTGTGCGCTGGCTTTATCTGCTCAATAAGCTCGGGCTCGGGGCCTGCCTGGCCGACGACATGGGGCTTGGCAAGACGATTCAGGTGTTGTCCCTGCTCCTCGTGCTTCGGCGGGAACGCGATCCCGAAAGACGCGCCAGCCTGCTGGTGGCGCCAGCGTCGCTGCTCGCCAACTGGGCAGCGGAGATCGAGCGCTTCGCGCCGGAGTTGCGCGTGCTGGTGGCGCACCCGTCGGCTCTGCCAGTGGCCGAGCTCAAGTCCCTCGGGCGCGAGCGCATCGATTCCCTGGATCTGGTCATCACGAGCTACGGTTCCCTCCTGAGATTGCCTTGGGTCACGACGACCCCCTGGCG
>JAABRB010000181.1 GCA_011391185.1 Betaproteobacteria bacterium | reverse complement strand
GGGACCACGAGTGAATTGAACGGGAAGCGGCGGGAGCACGCAATGCAAATCGGACTCATCGGTTACGGCGAAGTCGGAAAAATCTTTGCGCAGGCCCTGCGCGACCAAGGCGTCGAGTGGATCGGGACCTACGACGTTCTGCTCAAGGATGCTTCGACGGCATCGGCGATGCGCGCGCATGCGGAGCGGACTGGCGTGACCGCGCTCGATTCGAAAGCGGCGCTCCTCGATCGCGCTGACATGGTGATCTCCGCTGTCACGGCATCCCGGGCGCTCGCGGTCGCGACCGAGGCAGCAGCTTCGATCCGTCCGGGTACCTGGTTCCTCGACGTCAACTCCGCCTCGCCCGCCACCAAGCGGGCGGCGAGCCGCCTGATCGACGGTGCCGGTGGCCGTTACGTGGAATCATCGATGATGACGTCGGTCCCGCCCTACGGGATTCGCGTGCCGATGCTCCTCGGCGGGTCGCACGCCGAGACGGCAAAGGCGCTGCTCACACCGCTCGGATTTGGCATGGAGGTCGCGTCCGCCGAGATCGGCGTCGCATCGGCCATCAAGATGTGCCGCAGCGTCTTCATCAAGGGCCTCGAGGCGATCGTGATCGAGAGCTACGCGGCGGCCCGGCACTACGGCGTCGAGGATCGCGTGCTCGCGTCGCTCGCCGAGACCTTTCCCACGATCGACTGGGAGAAGCAGGGCGCGTACCTCTTCAGCCGGGTTGCGCAGCACGGGCGGCGGCGCGCCGAGGAGATGCGCGAGGCCGCGGTGACGGTGCGCGAAGCGGGCCTCGATCCACACATGGCCGCGGCCAGTGCCGCGCGTCAGGACATGGTTGCGAACCTGGCGGTGCGGGGCGCGTTCACCAGCCTGGACGCAACCGCCGACTGGCGACGCTACGCCGATCGCATCATCGAGACAATCGGAACGGAGACAGAGCAGAAATGAGCAGGCAGGCCAAGCGCCCCAATTTCGTATTCATCGTGGCCGACGATCTCGGCTACGCCGATCTGGGCTGCTACGATGCGCGCGCGCAGGCGACACCGGTGCTCGACCGCATGGCGGCCGAAGGCCTGCGCTTCACCGACGCCTATTCGAACTCTCCGGTGTGCTCGCCGACACGCTTTGCGATGATCACGGGGCGTTACCAGTACCGGTTGCGCGGCGCAGCCGAGGAACCGATCACCGGAAAGGCCCGTGGACGCGACGATCTCGGTCTGCCGCCTTCACACCCGACGTTTCCCTCGCTCCTGCGCGACGCGGGTTACGTCACGGCGCTCTCCGGCAAGTGGCACCTGGGTTATCCGCCGCACTTCGGGCCGCTCAAGAGCGGCTACACGACTTTTTTCGGTCCGCTCAGCGGGGGTATCGACTATTTCACGCATTGCGGCCGGGACGGGGAGCACGACCTCTACGAGAACGAGAAGGAGGTCGAGCGGGTCGGCTACGTGACCGACCTGATCACCGATCACGCCGCGGCGTTCATCGCGCGGACCGCGGACAAGTCGCCCTTCGCCTTGAGCGTGCACTACACGGCGCCGCACTGGCCGTGGGAGACGCGTGCCGACGCGGACGAGGCGAAGCGCATTCACAAGGCGATCCACCATCCGGATGGCGGATCCATCAAGACCTACCAGACCATGCTCAACCACATGGACGAAGGGATCGGCAAGATCCTCGCGGCGCTCGACACGACCGGCGCGCGGGAAAACACGCTGGTGGTGTTCACGAGCGACAACGGTGGCGAGCGCTTCTCCGACACCTGGCCGTTCGTCGGCGCGAAGATGGACCTGCTGGAAGGCGGCATCCGCGTGCCGCAGATCGCGCGCTGGCCGGCGGTGGTCTCCCCCGGCGGCGTGACGAGCCAGCTCGCCGTGACGATGGACTGGGCGGCGACATTTCTCGCCGCGGCAGGCGTCGCACCCCACTCCGACTACCCGCTCGACGGCATGGACCTCGCTCCCGTGCTTCGCGACCCCGGCGCAACGTCGGAACGTGAGCTCTTCTGGCGCATGAAGTTCCGCAACCAGACCGCGGTGCGCGCGGGCCACTGGAAGTACCTCACGATCGAAGGTAACGAGTTCCTGTTCGATCTCGCGAAGGACGCGCGCGAGCGGGCGAATCTCGCGAAACGCCAACCGGACCGGCTGGCGGCGCTGCGCGCGCGCTATGAAGCGTGGAGCGCGAGCATGCCGCCGATCCCTGCCGAGGCGAAGGCCTCGGTCCTGTTCGGTCCCGGCGACATGGCGAAGCCGAGCTAAGCCGGCCTGCCGCGGCTACTTGGCGTCGATGCGATAGCCCGCGCCGATCGCTTCGACCGCGGCGCGCGCGACGCGATCGTCGAATTCCCAGTTGCCGCCGCTCACGCCGATGCCGCCGATGCATTCGCCATCGACGATGATCGGATAGCCGCCTTCCATCGCGGTCCAGCGCTCGGGGCCCGCGGCAAGCGCGAGCCCGATGGCGTGGGTCGTGTCGAGCGCCTGAGCCTGCGCGCCCTTTGCACTCGTCGGCCGCTTGTTGGAGGCGGCGCACACCGCCTTGGTGGTCGACGAGTGAACAGTATGAAAGCGCCCGCCGTCCATGCGCTCGAGCGCCACGAGGTGGCCGCCCGTGTCGGCGATCGCCACGGCGATCGGGATGTTCTCCTTCTCGGCGATACCGATCGCAGTGGTCATCATCTTTCGCGCCCCTGCCAGGGTCAGGCGTTTTGCATCGGCAACGTACATGTCCATGTTCTCCGAAAGGGGGAATCAATTGACGCGTGCCCGTCGAGTCCTTCACGCGCACCAAAGCCAATTCTAGTCCGGCCGGCAGATTCGTTGACACAGATCAGGCGTCGCGCCGAATGGGGTGCTATACGATCCCTATTCCCCAGCTCGTCACGAAAGGCTTATCGCATGTCCACCACGATTCCCGTGAACGCCCGCCGGACGTCACGTCGTTCGCCGGCCCGCACGGCTGCGCTGCGCAAGACGGCTCGGCAGACTCCGAAGAACGCCGTTCGACGCGTCACGAGCGGCGATACGGCGCCGGTGCTGGAGACCGCGGCGATCGAAGAGTATGCCATCGAGCAGGCCCGGGCGGCCGCGGAGGAAGCGACGGCCGGCGCGATTCGCGATCTTCTGGAGGGCATCAACGCGGCCGACGCGGTGCGCGTCCTGCGCGCGGTGCTCGACCAGCAGCGCGGGCTCGACAATCTCGCGCGCCGGGCCGCCGACCGCGCGCTGGCCGAAAACTGGCGCCAAGGCGGCTATCCCTACAAGAATCTGCTGTCACGGAAGAACTACGAGCGGCAGAAGTATCGGCTGCAAGTCGAGCTGTTGAAGCTCCAGGCGTGGGTGAAGGATGCGGAGCAACGAGTCATCGTGCTTTTCGAGGGCCGTGACGCCGCCGGCAAGGGGGGCACGATCAAGCGCTTCATGGAACACCTGAATCCGCGCGGCGCGCGGGTGGTGGCATTGGAAAAGCCCACCGCCGAGGAGCGCGGGCAGTGGTATTTCCAGCGCTATGTCGAGCACCTGCCCACCGCGGGCGAAATCGTCCTCTTCGACCGCAGCTGGTACAACCGCGCGGGTGTGGAGCGCGTGATGGGCTTCTGCACCGACGCGGAGTACGCCGAGTTCATGCGCCAGGCGCCGGAGTTCGAGCGCATGCTCGTGCGGCAGGGCATTCACCTCTTCAAGTTCTGGTTCTCGGTAAGCCGTCGCGAGCAGCGGCGCCGGTTCAAGGAGCGCGAAGTGCATCCGCTCAAGCAGTGGAAGCTTTCCCCGATCGACAAGGCCTCCCTGGGCAAGTGGGACGAGTACACGAGCGCCAAGGAAGCGATGTTCTTTCACTCCGACACGACCGACGCCCCGTGGACCGTGATCAAGAGCGACTGCAAGAAGCGCGCGCGCCTGAGCGCCTTGCGCTACATTCTGCACACCCTGTCCTACGCCAAGAAGGACGCCGACCTGATCGGAGCACTCGATCCGCTGATCGTCGGGCGCGCGCAGGTCGTCTTCGAGCGCGGGGAGCGTACCGTGATCGCGCCGGTCGCGTAGGGCGAATCGGCTAGCGGCGCCCGCGCAGTGCCGACGCGCGACGCCGCGCGCCCCGATGCGTCACGGCGCCCTCGAAGGCGGATCCCACCACCCGCGCATATTTCTCCAGCATCCCCGCGAGCGGCCGGCGCCGCGGTCGTCGCCAGCGGCTGCGGCGTGCGTCCAGCTCTTCCTCGGCCACGTGCAACTCCGCAACACCGGCGTCCGCGTCGATGGTGATCCGGTCGCCGCTCTCGACGAGTGCGATCGGCCCGCCGACGGCCGCCTCGGGCGATGCGTAGCCCACCATCATTCCGCGGGTGGCCCCCGAGAATCGTCCGTCGGTGAAGAGCGCCACCTGCTCGCCGAGCCCCTGTCCGTAGAGCAACGCGGTGATCCCGAGCATTTCGCGCATGCCGGGCCCCCCTCTCGGACCCTCGTAACGGATCACGAGCACGTCGCCGAGCTTGCAGTCGCGGTTGCGCACATGTGCGGCGCAGTCCTCTTCCGAGTTGAACACGCGTGCCGTGCCCTCGAAGCGCCGCGACTTCAATCCCGCGACCTTGATCAACGCACCGGCCGGACACAGGTTGCCCTTCAGCACGACAATGCCGCCGGTACCGAGGATGGCTTCCTTGCGCACGACTTCGCCGTCGGCGCCGGGGTGCGAGGCGAGCGCCGCTTCGAGAGTCGATCCCGAGAGCGTCAGACAGTCACCGTGCAACGCGCCGCGCCCGAGCAGTTCCTTCAGCACGGCGTACACGCCGCCTACAGCGTGCAGATCCTTCGCGAGGTACGCCCCGCCCGGCTTCAGGTCCGCAATCAACGGCGTGCGGCGCGACACGCGCGCCAGATCGTCGAGGGTGAAGCGGATGCCCGCCTCGTGCGCGATCGCCGGAATGTGCAGCCCCGCATTCGTCGAGCCGCCGGTGGCCGCAACCGCGGCGCACGCGTTCTCCAGGCTCTTCACCGTGACGAGGTCGCGCGGCAGCGGTCCGCCGTCGCGCAGAATCTTCATCGCGGCGCGCCCGGTCTCGCGCGCGAGCGCCGCGCGGGTCTCGGCCACGGCGGGAAGCGTCGCCGAGCCGGGCAACGCGAGACCCAGCGTCTCGGACACCATTGCCATGGTGTTGGCGGTGAACTGCCCCGGACAGGCGCCGATCGTCGGCAGGCACACACGCTCGAGCTCGCCGAGCTCCGCCTCGGTGAGCTGTCCCGCCATCACCGCGCCGACCGCCTCGTAGGTATCGAGCACCGTCACGTCGCGCCCTCGCCACGTGCCGGGCAGCGCCGCACCGCCATAAAGGAACGCGGATGGCAGGTCGAGGCGCACCATCGCCATCATCATCCCGGGCAGCGTCTTGTCGCAGCCACCGAACGTGACGAGGGCATCGTACGCGTGGCCGCGCGTCACCGCCTCCACGCCGTCGGCGATCAACTCGCGCGAAGGCAACGAGTAACGCATGCCGGCGTGGCCCATGGACATCGAGTCGGCGACCGCGATCGATGCGAAGTCGAACGGCACGCCGCCCGCTTCGCGCACTGCCGCGCAGGCTTCGCGCGCGAGATCGCCGAGATGCGCGTTGCACGGGGTCACGCGGCCATCGGTCGACACGACGCCGACGAAGGGTTTTTCCAGGTCGGCGTCGGTCAGGCCGAGCGCCCGCAGAAACGCGCGGTGCGGGGCGCGATCCAGGCCTTTCACGGTAACCCGCGAAGGCAGCTGCGTGCGACGTGTCGCGCGTGATGCGCGCTTTCCGTTCCGGGCCATTGGAGGCCGATGGTAACGCGGTGCGCAGATGCAGGGTCGTCGCCGGACCGGAAGCGGCGACGAACGCGTCAGGACCCGGAGAGGACCACCATCAGCGGGACCGGCATGACCGCAAGGGCCACGGCCAGCACGTACTTTGAAAACGTGAAGAGTCGACTGAATCCGGCGACGAGGCAAATCCCCCCGCCGCCACCGACCAGGGCGTTTCCGGGGAGATTGAGCGCGACGGCCAGCGCGAGGTATCGGTGCCGGATCAGAAAGGGCACCACGCGCGTGGACGCCTTCTGCAGCAGAAATTCAAGCCGCTGGTTCGAGTCGAGCGGCTCCAGGCGGTGCAACAAGTCACTCGCGCGCCTGAGATGCACCGTCGCCAAGACCTTGGCGATCGTGCGCTCGGGCACCAGGCGCCCGACGAGAAACGCCAGGGTCAGCGCCAGGATCGTCCCGCCGTAGACGAGCGGCACGATCTTTGGGCCGAACATCACCATCAGCCCGAGACCGATCTCGATTCCCGGAACGAAAGGCAGCATCATCAGCACAACGTAGACGACCATCACCGTCATGATCATGCGATGGAGCATCGGCTCGCTGCTCGGCGTGAGATGCGGGTCGAACTGGCCCATCACCCACTTGCCCGCATAACTCGCACCGACGAGCAGCGCGGCCAGGAGCACGAGCTTCAGCGCGACGCCGAAGTACGCGCGGCCGGGGGCGGGCGCTTCCATGGCGTTGTCGTGCGGGTGAGCGGGCCGCGAATCAGCGTCCCGAAGCGGCGGCCCGAATCCTCGCCCAGCGCGCTCCGCGGTTGCCGGATGCGCACCGAACCCGGACAATCGAACCGGCCATCTCCGCTCGCCCAAAAACGCGATTTCTCCCGATTTTGCGACCCAGCGTCTTCCTTCCCTTGATTGCGGCGAGCCTCGCACTCGGCGGCGGATTTGTGGCCGGATCGGATGGCGCGCCGGCGCGGTCGATCGAGCTCGCAATCGGCGACCTCGAAGGCCCCGGATTTTCCGCAAAGGCGATCCGCATCGAGCTCACGGGAGAAGGTCTTGCGCATGCCCGTTTGCTCGTCGGCGAGCTGGCGGCACTTGACCGGCGCTGGCGTGACGTTGCAATCGTATGCGCGGCGTTGCGCCTCGAGCGATCGGTCATCGCGTGCGACGACGGCCGGCTCGAGCGCCCGGTCGCGCTGCCGATCGCGTTCCGCCACGATGTCGCGTCGGGCAGCACCAGTCTGGTCGTGTCGCCAGGCGGTGAAGAGCGCTGGACGGTGGAAGCCCCGGGCGGCAACCCGCGGCGCATCTCCGCACGCGTCACGAGCGCGCCGGCTGCCCGGCTCCATCTGTTTGCGCCGGATCCC
>JAABRB010000180.1 GCA_011391185.1 Betaproteobacteria bacterium | reverse complement strand
AGACGTTCATCCGGGATCCCGACGGGCTCGTGATCGAGCTGAATTTTTTCGGGGTCGAGGAAGCGCCGGACTGGGGCGGCGAGAACTACGCCGAGATGCCGCGCGTTCCCGAAACCGCGAATGAACGCGCCTGAGAAGCGCCGGACGAACTTCGCGGACGTCGGCTACGAAGAGGCGCTACGCCGCGCGCGCGAGCTGGTGCCGGTGCTGCGTGAGCGCGCGGCCAAGGCTGACGAGGCGCGCACGATGCTGCCGGAAACCGGGGCCGATCTGGATCGGACCGGCCTCTTCCGGATTCTGCAGCCCAAGCGCTACGGGGGAATGGAGCTCGACTATGTCGCGCTCTTCGACATTCCCGCAGAAATCGGGCGCGGTTGCGCGTCGACCGCCTGGAACGTCGGCAACTACGCGATCCATCATCACATGCTCGCCTTGTACGACGCGCGGGCGCAGGAAGAGGTCTGGGGCGGGAATCCCGATGCGGGGATCGCATCGGGCATCGCGTATCCGCAGGGTCGCGCACGCAGGGTGGATGGCGGTTTCGAGATCAGCGGGCACTGGAACTTCTCGAGCGGCGTAGTCGGCGCGGACTGGAACATGCTCGCGGTGATGGTCCGCGAGGCTGATCGCGTCGTGGGCCACCGGATGTGCCTCGTCCCGCGCTCCGACTACGAGATCATCGACGACTGGCACGTGCTCGGGATGCGCGGCACCGGGTCGCGTTCGGTGCGCACCAAGGATCTGTTCGTTCCTGAGCACCGGGCGCTCGATATGTACACCTGCCGGGGCGGTGCCGACTTCCCCGGTGCGGAAGTGAATCCGAATCCGATGTTCCGCGTGCCGATCGCGACGCTGGGCTCGCATTGTCTCGCTCCGGCAGCACTCGGCAACGCCCAGGCGGCGCTCGAGCTCACCTGCGAAGCGATCCAGGCCCGCAGCACGAATTACACGGGCATGCGCATGCGTGATTTCCAGACCGTGCAGCTGCGGGTCGGCGCCGCGGGGGCGCGGATCGACGCGGCGCGTCTCATCCTCCGCCAGGACTGCATCGACGCGCAGCGCATGGCGGAGGCGGAACGCACGGGGACGGTCGAAGAGAAGCTGCGCATCAAGCGCAACGTGGCCTACGCCGTGCAGCTTTGCACGGAGGCCGTCGACCTGCTGCACGCGATGGCTGGCGCCAACGGCATCTACGACTCCTACCCGATCCAGCGCATGTTCCGGGATGCCCACTCGCTCGGCGCGCACATCGGCTTCGCTTTCGATGCGCATGGATCGGCGTGGGGCCTGGTCGCGATGGGCGGTGAGTTCTCGAGCCCGACGCTCTAGCTGCCGCGATTGTCCTTTCCGGGGGAGATGCATAATGGCCAAGTGGGTTGCGGTTCTCCTGGCTCTCGTCGTCGTGGCGGGGGGAGCCAATTATTTCTGGCAAATCCGGCCCCAGCAGGAAATGCACCAGGCCGAGCGTGCCAAAGCGGCGCACCAGGATCTCGAGCTCGCGCTGCTGAAGCCACGTCTTCACGCGCTGGAAGCGGTCCGCGGTGAGCTGGAAGGTGAAATCGCCAGCCTGAAGGCGCAGTTCGCGGCGACGCAAGGGCCGTCCGCCGCCCTTCGGTCGCGTGTCGTCGAGCTGGAAGCTGCGCGCGACTCGGCACGGCGCTCCGCCGAAGACCTGCAACGCGCGAGCAGCGACCTGAAGCAGCAGGTGGCGGCGCGGGAAAAACAGCTCGCCGAGCTCCGCGCGACCCAGCAGGAGCTCGTCGAGGGGATGAAGCAGGAAATTGCCGCGCGGCAGATCCAGGTCGAGCGCGTGCGGGATCAGCTCCGGGTCGAGCTCGTCGAGGAGGTGCTGTTCGATTCCGGCGAGGCGATGATCAAGCCCGCCGGCCTCGACGTGCTGAAGCGCGTGGGTCTGATCCTGAAGAAAGCGAAGCACCGGAACATCGATGTCGAGGGGCACACCGACAACGTTCCGATCGGCGCGGAGCTGGCGAAGCGTTTCCCGACCAACTGGGAGCTTTCCGCGGTCCGCGCGACGAACGTGGCGCGCTTTCTGCAGGACACCGTGAAGATCGAACCTGCGCTGCTCTCTGCGACCGGGCATTCGGAATATCGCCCGCGCGAGTCGAACGCCACTGCCGAGGGCCGGCGCAAGAATCGGCGGATCGAGATTCTGCTGGGACCGGTGCTCGAGCCCGCCAAGCCGGCGGCGCGCTGAGTGGTTGGAGGTTTCCCCTCCTTTTCAGGGAGCGGTCCGCCCGGAGGGCGGGGGGTGGTTCGTGCAAGCGCGGGTCAGGAACCGCGCACCACGACCATCCGGTTCAGAACGGACTTCACGCCCGGCACGCCGGAGGCGACTTTCGCCGCTTTTTCCATACTGTCGCGGTTATCGGCGGTGCCGAACAGCGTCACGTCGCCATCCGCCGCGACGACATCGACCGCGAGTGCCTCGAGCCCCGGCGTCGCGCGAAACGCCGTCTTGACCTTGCTCGCGAGCTCCGCGTTCGGATCGACCTTGGGCATTGGCGCCGGCTCGCTCGTCGCGGACCGGATCTCACCGGCTTTGGTATCGGGTGGGGCCGCCGGCTGAACGACCGCGGGCGCCGCTGACTTGGGGGGCTCTTTCTCGCCGCACGCAGCGATGCCGAACGTCAGCACGCCCGCGACCGTGACAGTGAGTGCACTGCGAAGCAGGCGCTGCTTTTCGAGATTCATTCCCGTTCCTCCCGATCGTTTTCCTTCAGAGCGGTTCGCCCGGGCGGGCCGAACCTTCGAGCCACGCCTTGCCTTCGGCGTAGAGCTTGGTTACCGCGGGGCCGCGCAATCCGGGCATGCCGTCCTTGACTCTGAATCCGTTCCTGGTTTGAAGATAGCCCAGGTGGCGATATCCCTCCGGGAATCTTGCCAGCAGCGCGGCGTCCAGCTTGAGCGTCGCCGCCGGATCGACCGGGTCGAGTCGGTCCTTCTCGTAGATCGGCTGCCGGCGCACGATGCCCCAGCGGCCCGCCCGCTTCGCAAAGAAATCGTAGAAGCGTCCCGTGCAGACCACATCCACGAGCACGCCTTCGACGGGCGCACGCTGATTGATCGTCATCTTGGTCTGCGAGATCGCGCGATCGCTGGTGATGTCGCACGTCCATCCCCCCAGAAAGTGCAGGATGCTCACGCCCTTCTCGAAACCCTCGCGACTGATCGCGATGAAGTCCTCGGCGGGGCCCTGGAACCACGTGGCGGTCATCCACCCGTCCGCATGCCAGACTGTGCGGAAGCGTTCCCAATCGCCCGCATCGCGCCAGAGTGCCCAGTTTTCGACCGTCTCGCGAATTGCGAGCCGATCGGCGGTCAGATCCTGTGTCATGGCGTCTACTTTTCCGGTCGTGTGCTTCTGTGCCCTGATTCTAAGCCAGTCGCGCGCGTGCCGGATCGCGGCGCTAGAATGGAACCGTGAGCGGAGCGTGTCGCCCGCATGGATCGGGAAGGTCGAGCAGATGAGCACGGAACGGGACAAGGGGCCGGCAGGCGTCAACCTCGAAGAAGTGACGCGCCTCGTCGAGGCGCTGGAGCGGGACCTCGACAAGGTTCGGGAGGGGTCGAGCGATGTCGAAACGCTGCGGAGCGAGGTCGACCAGCTGCGCTCCGCGCTGCGGTCGCCCGAATCGGCGGACCGCGACGTGCACTCCGGTCTGGAGAACGTCCGCGATCTGTTGCATCGCGCGGGTGACGAACTGCTCGACGACGCCGTGAAAGTCGGCGAATACGTCACCCGGATCGGCCGAATGCTCGGGCTCTAACGACCCAAGCCTGCGCGGTTCAGGCGCGGGTCGGCCCGCAACTCGTCCCGGCGCTTTTCACTCCGCGCTTGCGCAGCAGCTTCTCCGGCGGGCAAAAGCCCGTACAGCCGCTCTGGAACAGGTTGAATCCGGCGAATGCGGTCAGCCAGTGCCAGTACGGGCTGTGATAGTAGCCGAGCGCGAGCGAGATCATGATGACCGTGCCGGCGAAGATGCGGATGATGCGTTCGGTGCTGAGGATCATGTTCGGACTCCGCGTGGTTGATGAATTTACTGCACGTGCTTCGCGACGAACTTCTCGAGCATGAGCTTGGGCATGGCGCCCATCGCGGCGTCGATCGGCTTGCCGTCCTTGAAGAGGATCATGGTCGGAATGGAGCGGATCTGGAACTCGCTGGCGAGCGAGCGTTCCTCGTCCACGTTGACCTTCACGATCTTGAGCTTGCCGGCCTGCTCGACGGCGAGCGCATCGAGCGTCGGCGCCACGGCGCGACAGGGTCCGCACCAGGCCGCCCAGAAATCCACCAGGACCGGGGTCTCGGATTGCAGGACCTTCGTGCCGAAGTCGGCGTGGGTTGCGTGTTCGACTTTCATCGGATGCTCCAGGGATTGCGTTATCGATGAAATGGAGACTACGCGCGGGGTCTTCAATTCCTCCGGAACCTGGGTCACACAGGGTCGAATTGCGGGGCGACGTCCGCGCGCGGGCGGTCCACCTCCGGCGCGTGCGGATGTGGCAATCTTCGCGGCGGGGAGGGTTGCATGGACCAAGAACTCGGCTATCTGAGCGCGACCGAAATGGTCGCGCGGTATCGCGCGCGGGACCTGTCGCCGGTGGAGGTGGCCGGCGCGGTGCTGGCGCGGATTGCCCGGCTGAACCCGCAGATCAACGCTTTCTGCATCGTGGACGCGGAGGGTGTCCCGGCGGCGGCACGCGAGTCCGAGCGGCGTTGGAGGCAGGGCGAGCCGCTCGGCCCGCTGGATGGCGTGCCGGTGTCGGTGAAGGATCTGCTGCTCACCCGTGGTTGGCCGACGCGGCGCGGCTCCCGAACGATCGATCCGGCGGGAACCTGGGTCGACGATGCGCCGGCGGTCGCCCGGCTGCGAGAGAGCGGGGCGGTCATTCTCGGCAAGACGACGACGCCCGAGTACGGCTGGAAAGGCGTCACGGACAGTCCGCTCACGGGAGTGACGCGCAATCCCTGGAATCTCGAGCGCACCCCGGGGGGGTCGAGCGGGGGAGCCGCGGCGCAGCTTGCGGCCGGCCTCGGACCGCTCGCGATCGGCACGGACGGTGGTGGCTCGATTCGGATCCCGTCGGCGTTTACCGGTGTCACGGGGATCAAGCCGAGCTTCGGCCGAGTCCCCGCATGGCCGCTGAGTCCGTTTGGCACGGTGGCGCATGTCGGCCCGATGGCACGAACGACGGCGGATTGCGCACTGATGCTGAACGTGCTGGCCCGGCCCGATGCGCGGGACTGGCACGCGCTGCCCTACGCGGGCACGGACTGGACCGCGGGCCTGGCCGCCGGCGTGCGTGGAATGCGCATCGCGTACAGCCCCCGCCTGGGGTATGTACGCCAGGTGGATGGCGAGGTCGAGGCGCGCGTTGCCGAATCGGCGCGCACGTTCGACGCGCTGGGTGCTCACGTCGAAGAGGTGGACCCGGGATTCGCGGATTGCCGCGAGCTGTTCTGGCGCCACTGGACGATCGGCGCCTACAACGGCCTGCGCCACCTGCCGCCAGCCAAGCTGGCGATGCTCGAACCGGCACTGCAGGAGACCTACCGCGAGGGAGAACGCGAATTCCTGACCAGCTTCCTGGACGCGACCGCTGCGCGCGCCGCACTGGGCACTCATATGCGGGCGTTCCACGAAAAGTTCGATCTGCTGCTCACGCCTGCGCTCGCCGTGCCGGCATTCGAGGTCGGACAACTCGCGCCGGTTCAGCCCGGCAGCGTGGCGCGCTGGACGGACTGGACCCCCTTCAGCTTTCCATTCAATCTCACCCAGCAGCCCGCCATGTCGGTGCCCTGCGGCTTCACGCGCGCGGGATTGCCGGTCGGGCTGCAGATTGTCGGGCCCATGCACCGCGAGGAACTGGTGCTGCGCGCCGCGAACGCCTTCGAGCTTGCGACAGGATTCGGGCGCCTGCGCCCTCCCTTGGCGGGATAGCAGGGCCCATCAAAGCCCCTGCAACAATCGCGGGCATCCGGCGCCCTTGGTCGAGACGTGCAGTCAGCCCGCTGTCAGGCTCGGTGCGGCCGATGTGCGCAGTCCCGACTTCCGCGTGATCCGCAGCACAGGGCGCTTCATCCGGCGGCGGTTTTTCGTGTTGCGGGTGTTACAATCACATTACCTTATTCGCCCATGTTGTTGCGTGTCTTATCTCGTGTCTTCTTGCGTGCTTCGAATCGAGCAGTGATCGCCACCGCAGATCCAGAGCCTCAGCGCATTGCGCCTCCGGCCGCCGGCCTGGCACCGGGCTCCGCCGCACCAACGATGAGCGTGCGCCGAGGAGCCCCCGCACTGTGAAGCCGACCGACATCAAGAATCCCGCCTACTTTCACAAGGTGGTCGATTGTCAGTGGGCGTGTCCGGCACACACGCCGGTGCCCGAATACATCCGGCTGATTGCGGCGGGCCGTTATTCCGACTCGTACATGATCAACTGGGAGTCGAATGTCTTCCCGGGCGTGCTCGGCCGTACCTGCGATCGTCCGTGCGAGCCGGCGTGCCGGCGCGTGCGGGTCGAGAAAGAGGCGGTGGCGATCTGCCGGTTGAAGCGTGTCGCGGCGGATTACAAGGACGACATTCGCGCGCGGCTTCCCGCCATCCCGCAGCAGAAGAACGGCAAGCGCGTGGCCTGCATCGGTGCGGGGCCTGCGTCGCTGACCGTGGCGCGCGATCTCATGCCGCTCGGCTATCACGTCGTCGTGTACGACCAGGATCCGTTTGCGGGCGGCATGATCCGCACCCAGATTCCCCGTTTTCGCCTGCCGGAGTCGGTGATCGACGAGGAGATGGGCTACATCCTCGACATGGGCGTCGAGACCCGGTTCGGCAGCCGCGTGGATTCGCTGAAGGCCGTGCTGGCGGAAGATTACGACGCGGTGTTCGTCGGCTGCGGCGCGCCCCGCGGCAAGGATCTCGAAATTTCCGGGCGAAAGGAAGCCGCTGCGCGGATCCACATCGGCATCGACTGGCTGTCCAGCGTGTCGTTCGGCCATATCTCGACGATCGGCAAGCGCGTGGTCGTGCTCGGCGGCGGCAATACCGCGATGGACTGCTGCCGTACTGCACGCCGGCTGGGCGGCGAGGACGTGAAGGTGATCGTGCGCTCGGGATTCGAGGAGATGAAAGCATCTCCGTGGGAAAAGGAGGACGCGATCGGC
>JAABRB010000179.1 GCA_011391185.1 Betaproteobacteria bacterium | reverse complement strand
CCTCGAGCGCGTAGCGCGTGGGCCGGATCGCAAGGCGCGTTTCGAACATGAACGCCATCGTGTCCTTGATGACGTCGGGTTTCGCGAGGTCCGCGTTCGACGCTCGCTCGAAAGTCTCGGCATCGGGGCCATGCCCGGTCATGCAGTTGTGCAGGCTGGCGCCGCCCGGCAGAAAGCCCCCCGCCTTCGCGTCGTACACGCCCTGGATCAGGCCCATGAACTCCGCCGCGATGTTCCGATGAAACCACGGCGGACGAAACGTGTCCTGCATGACGAGCCAGCGCGGCGGGAAGATCACGAAGTCGATGTTGTCGACACCGGGCGTGTCGCTGACCGACTGCAGCACGAGGAAGATCGACGGGTCCGGATGATCGTAACTGATCGATCCGATGGCGTTGAACTTGCGCAGATCGTACTTGCAGGGCACGTGGTTGCCGTGCCAGGCGACGACGTCCAGCGGCGAATGACTGATATCCGCGGCCCACAGGTGGCCCATGAATTTGGCGACCAGCTGGTAGGGCCCCGTGCGGTCCTCGTAGGCGGCGACCGGAGCAAGAAAATCGCGCGGGTTCGCGAGGCCATTGGAGCCGATCGGTCCGAGGTCCGGAAGCCGGAACGGGCTGCCGAAGTTCTCGCAGACGTACCCGCGGCTCGCACCGTCCGGGAGCTCGACGCGGAATCGCACGCCGCGCGGGACCACGACGATCTCGCAGGGCTCTGCTTCCAGAACGCCCAGCTCGGTTGCGACGACCAGGCGCCCTTGTTGCGGCACGATGAGAAGCTCGCCGTCGGCGTCGTAGAAGAATCGGTCGGTCATCGACCGGTTGGCGGCGTACATGTAGATGCCGCACCCGCTTTGCGCCTCGGAACCGCCGTTGCCGGCCAGGGTGACCAGTCCCGCGACGAAATCGGTGGCGCTCGGCGGGATGGGAAAGGGATCCCAGCGCAGCTGGTTCGGCGTCGCCGGCACTGCACCGAACTCGTTGGTGAGCAGACCGGCGTCGATCTGCCTGAACGGTTCATGCATCGCGCCCGGACGAATGCGGTACATCCAGGTGCGGCGATTGGTGGCCCGCGGCGCGGTGAACGCAGTGCCCGAGAGCTGCTCCGCGTAGAGGCCGTACGCGCACTTCTGCGGGGAGTTCTGGCCGGGGGGCAATGCGCCGGGCAGCGCCTCGCTCGCGAAGTGATTGCCGAACCCGGGCTGGTAGGCGAGCGTTCTGCCGGCTTCAACGCGCGGGGTGGCGGTTTTCCTCTCGGTCGTGCGCGCGGTCATGATGTGATCTCCTTTGGCAGCGTGATGTAACACGCCGGAATTCGCGTGCGCAACACCCCGGAACAGACGTTGCTTCGCGGGGAGGTGGCGTTTTGCATCAACCTTTCAGTGCCGGTTCGGGACGGGGCGGGCTCACGTCGCCTCGGGCGATTTTCATCGCCTGCCCGAGTATCGCGAGATCGCCGATGTGGTTGGCGAGCACCAGTATGAGCCTGGCATTCACGATTTCGGACTGATCATCGGACAGGCCGCGGTGCATGTTGATCAGCGCCTCATAGAATTTGTCAGGCGAGGCGAGATTCGGATCGGTGTTGAGCCGCATTTTCAATTCTCCGGTGGATCGTCGCAGCGCTTCCGCTCGAGTATCGCGCGCGATCAGCCGTTGCACGTGGCGTGCGCGAGGGCACTGCGCACGAGTGGCGCCGACAGTGCCCGCCATCGTGCGGCAATGTGCTGGTCGGGTCGAATGAGGTAGAAGGTTCCGGGCCGGCCGTCATAGCTCCGGGTGATGAGCTCGGTTCGGTCCTCGATCACGAGACAGCCGTCCGGAACGGCGGGGGCCGTCTCCGCAGGGCGCGCGACGACGATCATCCTGACCGGAATCGGGTCGGCGGCAAGACGCGTGAGCGCCTCGAATTCGGACTCCGTTACCCTCCGGTGCGCGAAGTAGATGCCGGTGAATCCACCGCCGAGATGAGCCAGCAGCCATGAAGCCTTCCCGCCCACCGCGATCGGTGCATCGGCAGCGGGCGCGCCCGGGACCATCATGCCTTCGAACGGGTCGGCGTCCGGCACGTTGAGGCTGGATTCGGCGAGCACGAGCGGCTCGGACAGCCGGCCGCTGTTCACCAACCGCCGTGCAAAAGGGTGGCGCTCCGCGAGTTCGAGCGTTGCATCGCGAAAAGCGCGGCTTGCCTTCGAGGTCGGCGTAATGAACTCGCCGGAGCAGATCGAGCTGTGTATATCGGCATCGGCAGCGAATATCCGTTCTTCCGAATACGCGTCGAGCAGCTGTTCCGGAGCCTTGCCGTCGATCACGAGCTTCAGCTTCCAGACCAGGTTGTCGATATCCTGGATTCCCGAATTTGCGCCCCGCACACCGAACGGCGGGACCTGCCGCGCGCAGTCGCCGGCAAAGAGCACGCGACCGTGACGGAACCGTTCCATGCGGCGGCACTGAAATCCGTAGACGCTGGCCGTCTGGAGCTCGAACTCCCGATCGTCGCCGAGCAACGCCCTGATCCGGGGAACGATCTTCTCGGGCCTGCGTTCGTCCTCCGGGTCCGCGTCGGGGGCCAGCTGGAAATCGACGCGCCAGACATTGTCGGCCTGCTTGTGAAGGAGCACCGACCGGTCGGGATGAAACGGCGGGTCGAACCAGAACCACCGCTCCGCGGGGAATTCCGCTTTCATCACCACGTCGGCGACGAGAAAGTGGCCTTGGTGCATCACGCCCTCGGTCCCGAGATCCATCATGCGACGGATCGGGCCGTGCGCGCCGTCGGCGACGATGAGCCAATCGCAGGTCAGCACAAAGCGACCGTCCGGGGTCTCGACCGTGATGCGCGGGGCGTCGCCATGCGCGTCGATTTCCACGACCCGGTTCTTCCAGCGCAGATCGACGAGCTTCGTATCGCGCGCGCAGTCGATGAGGATCTCTTCCAGGTAATACTGCTGCAGATTGACGAATTCCGGCCGGCGATGCCCTTCTTCGCCGACCAGATTGAAGCCGTACACCTGCTTGTCGCGGAAGAATATCTTGCCGTGGCTCCACGCGACGCCCCGCGCCACCACGGGCTCGCCGCATCCGATGCGATCGAGAATCTCGAGCGTGCGCTTCGCGTAGCACACTGCGCGCGATCCCGTGCTCACGGTGTTGTCCTCGTCGAGCAGCACGGTTTTAATTCCGTGCCGGGCGAGGTCGATCGCCGCCGCCAGGCCGACCGGACCCGCGCCGACGACGATCACCGGATGGCGCGCGGGAGCGTCTGCCGACTGATCCCGCGCGGGCGTGTACTCGTAGACGGGCGGCTTGTACGTTTTGAGCATGGGAGGAATCCGTGCCGCGTCGTGCTCGGTCGCGGCGCAGTGGATGTCCGTCAGGCGCTGCTAGCCTAGGATTTCGCAGCCTGGATTGTCAAGACGGGATCGTCAGGACACGACATTGTGTTCCTTGCGCGCGCCCGCGTCTCAGCGCGCCATGGCCGCGCGACGCAGCGCACGGCGCTCGATCGCAAGCCCGATGCTCTCGTTCAGCGCGAGGGCAGTGATCACGATCGCGCCACCCGCCAGCATTGCGGCGCCCGGCTCCTCGCCGCGGGCGAGCCAGACCCAGAGCGGTCCGAGGATCACCTCGATCAGGGAGAGCAGGCCGACCTCTGCAGCCGAAAGCCGCGGCACTGCGACCGCCATGTACAGGACTCCGGGTATGGCGAGCTGAAAGACCGCCAGCGCAAGAAAGAGGCCGAAATCCTTGCCGTTGGCTGTGAATGGCAGGGCAAGCGGGAGCGCGATGAGCGCCGAAAGGGCGCCACCCAGGGCGAGCGCCGGAATGAGATCGACGCGCCCGCGGCCCCGCTTTACCGCCACGTAGTTCACTGCGGCCGCGATCGGGACGGCGAGGGCGATGAGACTGCCATCCAGGTTTCCGGTGCGGAATGCGTCGTGAAACATGACGCCGATGCCGGCTGACGCCGCAGCCATGGCCGCCCAGGTTCGCCGGGGCACCCGCTCGCGCAGGACGAGCCATCCCGCAAACGCGGCGCAGAAAGGCAGCAGCCCGATGATGAACAGCGTGTTGGCCACCGTCGTGCGCGAGAGCGCGAGCATGAAGCAGGTGAACATCGCGGCCCATGCACAGCCCGAAACGACTCCGGGCCAGCCCATCGCCAGAATTCTGGGGACGAGGTCGCGGCCGTTTCGCGCGAGCAGGACGGCACCCACCACGACTGCGAGAAGCGCCGAGCGCCAGAACGTGGCTTCCCATCCGTTCGTCACCGACGATGCGCGCGTCAGGAGCCCCGCGATGCTCCACATGCTCGCGCACAGAACCATGGTCGCAATGCCGATCTTGTGCTGGGCGGGATTGGGCGGGGCAGGGGTCATTCGGCGGGCGAAAAGCCGCGATGATACGCAACCCGCGGCGGGAGCGTGCATTGCCCGCGAAGATCGGGTGCTGGCGGGCAGCGCGTCACGGATCGGTCGACAGCACTCCGCGTCGCACCTGGTCGAGCTCCATGGACTCGAACAGGGCCTTGAAATTTCCCGCGCCGAAGCCGTCGTCGCCCTTGCGTTGGATGATCTCGAAGAAAATCGGGCCGATGACCGTCTTGGTGAATATCTGCAGGAGGAGGCCTCCTCCCGGGGTGCCGTCGATCAGGACCCGGTTCCGTCTGAGCTGGTCGAGGTCCTCGCCGTGTCCCGGCAACCGTTTCTCGACCAGTTCATAGTAAGTGTCGGGCGTATCGAGAAATACGACGCCCTGATTGCGCATGGCATCGACCGTGGCATGGACGTCCGCCGCGGAGAGCGCGATGTGCTGGATCCCTTCGCCATGGTACTGGTCGAGATACTCCTGGATCTGGCCGGCCTTCCCCACACCCTCTTCGTTGATCGGGATGCGGATCTTTCCGCACGGAGACGTCATCGCCTTCGACTTCACGCCCGTGACCTGTCCCTCGATGTCGAAGTAGCGCAACTCCCGGAAGCCGAACAGCCGCTCGTAGAAGTCGGCCCATTCCTTCATCCGGCCACGGTGGACGTTGTGGGTGAGGTGATCGATGCCCACGAGCCCGCAACCGGCCGGAAACGGATCGGCGCCGGGCAACGGCTCGAAGTCCACGTCGTAGATGTCGATGTCGCCGATGCCGCCGCGCGCGTCGCCGTGCTTGCCGCGCCAGCGGTCGACAAAGTAGATCAGCGAATCGCCGACCCCTTTTATCGCCGGTATATTCAGTTCCATCGGACCGCTGCGGCTGTCGAAACCCCATGCGCCGAGCTCCAGCGCGCGCTTGTACGCCGCCCCGGCGTCCCCGACGCGAAACGCGATCGCGCAGATCGATGGGCCGTGCAGCCGCGCGAAGCGCTGCGCGAAGCTTTCCGGCTCGGCATTGACGATGAAATTGATGCCGCCCTGCCGATAGAGCGTGACGTCCTTGTGGCGGTGGCGAGCGACGGGCCTGAAGCCCATCGTCTCGAACAGTCCGCCGAGCGCCCTGGGGTCGGGGGCGGCGTACTCGACGAACTCGAAGCCGTCCGTGCCCATCGGGTTGTCCCGCTGCGGGGTCGTCATGTGCGATTCTCCTGCGCCGGCTGGCACTGGCATCGGCGCGTCGTTCTAAGCCGCCTTGGGCTTTGGCGCCACGCCGAACACGGCCTTGTGCACCTGAAACAAATGGTCATCCGCGATGCCCTGGGCCACGAGCTCCTCGCAGGTCTGGCGCAGGTAGTCCGCCGAAGACCCGATCATTCCCTTGCCCCGCGCGACGGCGCCGGCGATCCTGTCGAGCGGCACTTTCCCGGCGTACCAGGGATGTGAGCGGTCGACGACGAACGTGATCGCGTCGAGCGGTCCGCCCGCGTCGCGCGCACGCACCCAGCGCGGCGTATAGACGCCGGTCACCATTTCCCGGCACCAGAGCAACCGGAGCTCGTCGACCGCCTTGGCGGCCGCGAGTCGATATGCGACACCCCGACAGCGACCGCCGCGGTCGAGGCCGAGCATCATTCCCGGCGCATCCGGGGTGCCGCGACCGAACATCGACCACAGGCAGTAGCGACGGTGATAGCCGTACACCGTGGCGAGCCGCCGCTGCGTGAAATGGACCAGCGGATTCCAGATCAGCGACCCGTAGCCGAACAACCAGACGTCGCGCCCGCGGGGGTGCTTTGCGAGCACGCCCGCAATCGACGCTTCGAGCTCCTGGTCGGAAAGCAGCCGCGGTGCGTAACCGCACTCGGCGATCGCCTTGCGAATGCGGCCGGTCTCGAGGTCGTTGCGAGTGATGGACACGGGAATCCGGAATCGGTTTGCGGGATCTTACCCCGAGCGCGGGGCGTGCACGCCCGTACCCGAGACTGCCACCTCGCCCGACAGGCCGCGCGCAAGCGCGTCCAGCCGTGCAAGGCGCGGATCCCGGATGCCCGCTGCAGTGAGCCCGCCGAACGTCTGGCGCAGGTAATCGATGCCGTTGCCGAGCTTGCCGTGTCCGTCGCGGAGAATCTCGACGATCCTCTCGGGCGGCAGCCGCCCTGCGTATCCGGACAAATGCCGGTTGACCACGAACGCGAGCGCGCGGAACGGCTTTCCCGCCCGGGTCGTGCGCACCCAGCGCGGCGCGTACGACCCGAGCAGCATCTCGCGGCGCCAAAGCAGGCGCAGTTCGACTTCCGCTAGGCGCGCGGGGATCCGATAGGCGATGCCCGGACAGCAGCCGCCGCGATCCAGGCCAAGCACCAGTCCGGGCCGCTCCGGAGTGCCGCGATTGATGCGCGACCAGAGGCAGAAACTGCGGTGGTATCCGTGCACCGTAGCGACGACGCGCGCGTCGAAATCGAGCACGGGATTCCAGATCAGCGAACCGTAGGCAAATATCCATACGTCGGAAGTGCGATGGGGCGAGGCGAGCGCTTCCTGGAGCGTCGCTTCCAGCACCGCTTCCGAAAGGAGCTTCGAGGCGAGCGGCGTCGCCTCGAGCGCGCGCCGCAGCAGATTGTTCTCGAGATCGAGACGGCGCAGCCCCGGATTTTCGGTGGCGGTCGTATTCGTGTCTGAATCCGCTACGGGGTCGCGCGCGCGGGCGTTAAGTTTCGCGCCCTTGCGGGAGGCCAACGCCCTACTCCTTCGCGCCCAGTACGAGAAACGCGCCGCTCGCCTGCGCGATCCGCTCGGCGTCCTTCCACACCTGGCAGTTGGCGAACGCCATG
>JAABRB010000178.1 GCA_011391185.1 Betaproteobacteria bacterium | reverse complement strand
GGGGGACCCCTTCCCTTCCCCCAAAGCGCAACCAAGACTGGCCGTCTTGGCAAGGAGCGGAACGACGCCTGGCGGCGAACTGGGCGGTTTTCTTCGGCGAATTTCTGATTCGGGACACTAGGGGCGAACGCGGAACTCTTGAATACCCTGCTACGCGTCGCCCCCAGCGCGACTCAGGCGGCCTGCGCGCCCGAGACTTCCGCAAGGCAGCGCGGGCAATAACAGCCGGCTGCGGCGTCGGTCGGGGCGATCGGCGGTAGCTTCGCGCACCAACACTCGGCAAGCCCCGCCTGCATTCCGCACTCGAACGGCGCGCCGCAGCGCGCGCACCGGTCAATCGCGAGCGGCGCGATCGTGCAGTAGTGAAAGCGCTCTGCCGGCGGAAGGAGGTGTCTCGTGAACCGCACGGGGTAACTGAAGCCCGGACCGTCATACACGAAACTGTGAAACTCGCCGTTCTCGCCGCATGCATCGACATCGGCCGGGAGATCGGCGAAGAAGAATTCGTCGAGGTCGCGCCCCGCAAATTCGTGCGGCAGGCGTTGTCCGTCCACGCAGACCGCGATCCCCCGATAGCCGTCGCGCCGGAATGTGACGGCGAGGTCGCGGCTGTCGCGGCCCCAGAGGGGATACACGCCGATGAAGTTGCCGAGCGCAAGCATCCGCTCGCGGTACGCTCGCACGTCCTCCAGGAAGATGTCGCCGAATGCGATGTGCCGGACGCCCTCGGAACGCAGGCGTGCGAGCGCGGCGGCCATGCGGGACTCGTAGACGTCGTTCGCGGGGCTTCGTGGGACGTCCACGGGAGACAACGGCAATCCCAGGCTGGACGCCTGTTGCGCGATGAGGGCTTGCGGGACACCGTGCATGACGACGGTGTGGTCGTCATCGGTCAACGTGACCAGCATGCCCCGAACGTCCCATTCCGGGGAGGCCCGGAGCGCCGCAAGGGCCAGCACGCTGTCCTTCCCGCCGCTGGATGCAAGAACGACCGGGGTGCGGGTCACAGGATCGGCCCGGTCCCGCGAAGCGTCAGCGCTTCTCGTCCGGGCCGCCGTCGCGCCCCGCGTATCGTGCGATCGCCTTGCGCAGGAAATCCACCTGATCCGACACCTGCACGCATCCCGCGCACATCGCGAGGTGCACGCGCAGCGAAAGGCGCTCGCCGACCGACAGCTCGCGGTCCTGGCGCTGCGACAAAAGACGGCTCGCTTCCTTGCAATTCAGCATCGTAAATTCCGGTGTCAGTCTTGCGCGCGCCGCTCGCCCGCAAACCACTTCGCCTGCAGGCATTCCCGCAATGCCATGCGCGCCCGGTAAAGCAATACCCAGCTGTTCGTCGGGGAGATGCCGAGCTCCTTACAGATGTCTTCGGTCTCCATCCCCATGATTTCACGCATATTGAAGACTCGCGCGGTGTTCTTGGGCAGCCGCGCCATGCACGCCTCCAGGACTTCGAAGAACCGGCTCTGCGAAAGCGTGGCGTCCGGGTCGCCCCAGTCCGACCCGGGCACTTGCAAGGGATTCTCGATGAAATGCCCGTCCGCCTTGAAGCGCGCGTCGAGGTCCTCGAGCGACGTCTCCTCGTCGAGATCCGGCAGCGGCGCCTCGCGGCTCTGGCGCCGGAAGTGATCCATGATCTTGTGTTTCAGGATGCCGATCAACCAGGTGCGGACCGACGATTGTCCCGCGAACCGGTCGGCCCCCTGCATTGCGGCGACCAGAGTCTCCTGAACCGCGTCCTCGGCATAGGCCGTATTGCGAAGCTGCGCCATCGCGAACTTCACTAGCTGCGGGCGGTGCTTGTCCAGTTCAAGACTGTCGACAGAGCGTGCGGTATCTGGCATCGGAGGGACAGGATGATGGGCGGCTCAATCTAGCCGGTTCGCCCGAGGCCTGCAACTGCAGGGCTTGAAATCGAGCGGTCGCCCCCCATTTCTCTGACAGCGGGCCGATGGCCCACCACGATGGATCAACAACTGTTTCAGAGGAGATGATCATGGCGAGCATCCGGCGTTACGATCCTTTCGAGGATCTCTTCGGTGATTTTTTCAAGGGTTTCCTGGTGCGTCCGGTCGGTAGCGGTGAACCCGCGTCGGCGACCCCGCGCGTCAAGGTGGAGGTGAGCGAACAGGACAAGGCGTACAAGGTGCTTGCCGAGCTTCCGGGCGTGAAGAAGGACGACATTCATATCGAGATCGACGGCGACCAGGTCGCGATCAGCGCCGAGGTCAAGCAGGAGAAGGATGTGAAGGAAGGCGATCGCGTGGTTCATTCGGAACGCTATTACGGGAAGGTGTCCCGGGCGTTCCGGCTTGGCCAGGAGATCGACGAGGCGGCCACAGTCGCAAAGTTCAGCGATGGCGTACTCGAACTCACTCTGCCGAAAAAAGCCGCAGCGACCCGGAAACAGATCTCGGTTTCGTGATCGATCCACAGGATCGACCACGAACAAGTTCGGAAGGGTACGAACAGGGGGAAACCGGCTGGTTTCCTCCGGGGAAAAAGCGGAAGGTTACGAACGGGAGGGAACCGGCTGGTTCCCTCCCGTTACCCTCCTTCCCGCAAAGAGCAGGCCGGCGGCGAGATAGGTTTTTCCCCTCCCTTTCAAGGGGTGGCTGCGCAGCAGCCGGGGTGGTTAGTCGGGCGCGACGCTGACGCGCCCCATCACGCCGGGTAGAATCGGCGGTCGGGTTTTCTTGAGCGTCCCATGTCAATTTCACCCATGACTGCCGCGCAGCACGCGCAGATCCTCGCTGAGGCGCTGCCGTACATCCGCCGCTTTCACGGCAAGACGGTGGTCGTGAAATACGGCGGGAACGCCATGACCGACGAGAAGCTCAAGCACAGCTTCGCACGCGACGTGGTGCTGCTGAAACTCGTGGGCATCAATCCGGTGATCGTCCACGGCGGCGGCCCGCAGATCGACGACCTTCTGCGGCGGGTCGGCAAGCAGGGCCAGTTCATCCAGGGCATGCGGGTCACCGACTCCGAGACGATGGACCTCGTGGAGATGGTGCTCGGCGGCCTGGTGAACAAGGAGATCGTCAACCTCGTGAATCAGGCAGGTGGGCGCGCGATCGGGCTTTCGGGCAAGGACGGGTCTTTCATCCGCGCGCGCAAGCTTCTGGTCCCGGATGCGGAAAAACAGGGCGAGATGCTCGATATCGGACAGGTCGGCGAAGTCGCGTCCATCGACCCGGAGATCGTCGCGCTGATCGAGTCGCGCGATTTCATCCCCGTGATCGCGCCGATCGGCGTCGGCACGCAGGGCGAGTCCTACAACATCAATTCGGACCTCGTCGCGGGAAAGCTCGCGGAGGTCCTGAAGGCCGAGAAGCTCATCCTTCTCACGAACACGTCGGGCGTGCTCGATCGGGACGGCAATCTGCTGACGGGCCTCACGCCGAACCGCGTCGACGAACTGGTCGCCGAGGGCACGCTTTCGGGCGGGATGCTTCCGAAGATCGCCGCGGCGCTCGACGCGGCCCGCTCGGGCGTGCGTAGCGTGCACATCATCGACGGGCGGGTCGAGCACGCGCTGCTCCTCGAAATCTTTACCGATGAAGGGGTCGGCACGCTGATCCGGAGCAAGTGACCCCGCGTTGGCCGGGGGCTGGCCCGATTCGGAATCGACGCGATCTTCGAACAGGATGCGCGGCCCGCTACAGCATCCGCCGCCCCGCACGGTCCCACAGCCCCTCGAGATATCCCTCCCGGGGGTCGTAGACGGTGAGTACGCGTCGGCGCGGCGTCGCGCTGAATGACAGATGCACCCAGCGGCCGAACTCGAGGATGCACTGATCGAACACGATCGACGAATGATGAATCGCCGCGACGATTTCGAGCGGCGTACCGAATGCGGGACACTCGAAGTCGGCGGCGAGGCCGACGGTATGCTGCGAGGCGTTCGCGCCGCCCACCGCCGCGTTCAGGGCCGGACACCGATATCCGCTGGAGATGCGCAGGCGATGTCCGACCAATACCCGCACCTGGTCGAGGCCGCGCGCGAGCAACCGCAGATTGCCGATGAGCTCGGGCGGCGGCGTGTTGTCGATCCCCTGTCGGCGCGCAATGGTGGAGCGGGTCAGCCCGGCCAGCGTGACGTGCCGCGAGAGACGCTTGGGGTAGGCGTTGGTTCCCATCACGACATTCTAGAGGCAGCGCGGCGCGCGGTCGCAGCATGAGGCCGCGCTCGTTCCGCTGGACCTGGGTGTTCGACCTCGACAACACCCTGCACAACGCCACCCCGCACATCTTCCCGCACATCAATCGCAGCATGACGGCCTATTTGCAGGAGCATCTGCGGCTGGACGAGGCCGGCGCGAGCGAGTTGCGCGCCAGGTATTGGCATCGGTACGGGGCGACGCTGCTCGGGTTGATGCGCCACCATGGCACTGACCCGGACCACTTTCTCCGGGCGACGCACCAGTTCCCCGAGTTGCATCGGATGGTCGTAGGCGAGCGCGCTGCACTGGCGACGCTGCGCCGTCTGCCCGGACGCAAGATCCTGTTCTCCAACTCGCCTGCGCACTATGCGCACGCCGTACTCGACATCCTCGGCATCACGACGCTCTTCGACGCGGTGTATGCGATCGAGCAGGTTCGCTACCAGCCCAAGCCGTTACCCGGGGGCTTTCGCCGCCTGATCTCCAATGAGCGGGTGACCCCGGAACGCGCCGTCATGGTGGACGATTCCCTGCCGAATCTCCGGGCTGCAAGGCTGCTCGGCATGAAGACCGTCTGGGTAAGTGGGCTGCCCCGCGCGCCGGATTACGTGACGGTCAAGGTCAAGTCAGTACGTCAGCTTCCGAGGGTGCTCCACCGTCTCGGCCTCGCGCGTTAGCCCGCCTTGATCAGCCGCGCGAGCAAGCGCTCACCCGGTCCCTGTCGTTCGGCTAGAATCCCCCTCCCTGCTGCCCGTCCGCCGGAAGACGGTCCGGAACGGAACGGGTTGAATTGCAGGCGATGGAAAATGAGCGTGCCACGCGCGGGGAGGTGTGTGGACGGTCCCAGTGCAGAAGAGGAGGCTGCGATGGCGACCAAGCCGGGGGAGCGGAAGCTCCAGATACTTCAGGTCCTTGCAGAAATGCTGCAGGAGCCGAAGGGCGAGAGGATCACGACCGCCGCGCTGGCGAAGCGGCTCGACGTGTCCGAGGCGGCGCTGTATCGCCATTTCGCGAGCAAGGCCCAGATGTTCGAGGGGCTGATCGAGTTCATCGAGGAAACGGTGTTCGGGCTCGCGAACAAGATCACGGCCGAGGAAAATGACGGGCTGAAACAGGCGCATGCCATGGTGGGCATGCTGCTCAATTTCGCCGAGAAGAACCCCGGCATGACGCGCGTCCTCATCGGCGACGCGCTCGTGAACGAGGACGATCGGCTGCAGGCGCGCATCAACCAGCTCCAGGATCGGTTGGAGGCGACAATCAAGCAGTGCCTGCGCATCGCGGCAACCCAGGCGCCGACCGATTCCGGAGGGCAAGGGGCCCCTGGCGCCGACGATCTGGCAGCCCGCGCGAACCTGCTGCTTTGCTACGTGGTGGGCCGCTGGCATCAATTCGCCAAGAGCGGTTTCAAGCGCAAGCCCACCGAGCAGTGGGAGCGCCAGTGGCGCCTGATGCTCTGAGCGGAGAGTGAGGAACGAGTCGGACGCGCAGGGCGGACGAAGCGCCTACACGGCCGTCGCGCCGCAGACCTTGCAGCCCGGATCTTTCTTCAGCCGGATCGCACGCCACTCCATCGCGAGCGCATCCAGGATCATCAGGCGTCCGACCAGCGGCTCGCCGATTCCCGCAAGAACTTTGAGTGCTTCGGCGGCCTGGGTGGCACCGACGATGCCGGTCACCGGCGCGAAGACACCCATCACGGCACAGCGCAGTTCCTCCGCACCCGCATCCTCCGGAAACAGACAGCCATAGCAAGGGCTGTCGGCCCTGCGCAGGTCGAAGACACTGATCTGACCGTCGAACCGGATGGCGGCGCCCGATACCAGGGGCTTGCGGCTCCTGACGCAGGCCCGGTTCACCGCATGCCGGGTGGCGAAGTTGTCCGAGCAGTCGAGTACCAGATCCACGCCGTCAACCAGCTCGTCGAGGCGTGCGCCCGCGAGCCGCTCGCGGCACGCGATCACCTGCACTTCCGGGTTCAGCGCGGCGAGTGCGTCACGGCCGGACTCGACCTTGGCTCGGCCCACCGACCCTGTGACGTGCAGGATCTGCCGCTGCAGATTGGTCAGGTCGACCTCGTCTCCGTCGACCAGCGTCAGACTGCCTACACCTGCTGACGCGAGATAGAGCGCGGCCGGGGAGCCGAGTCCGCCCGCGCCGACCACGAGCACGCGCGAGCGCAGCAGCTGCTCCTGGCCTTCGACGCCGAATTCGGGGAGCAGAATATGGCGGGAGTAGCGCAGGAGCTGCTGGTCGTTCATTGGCGAGGTGCGTCCCTGCGCGCGACCGGCAGAATTGGGGGATCTACAAGGGGGTGTGCCCCCTTGTTCAATCGGGCGCGGGAGTAGCGCAGGAGCTGCGGGTCGTTCATTGGCGAGGCGCGTCCCTGCGCGCGACCGGCAGACGTACCGGCGTACGCACCGGGTGGTGCGCGCGCCGGTCGCATGAAATTACTTCCTGGCTTCGGTCTTCGCCGCGGCGGGCGGTTTCACCGGGTCTTCCAGCTTGGCGATGACCGGAAGCCCCTTCAGCTGATTGAGTGCCTGCTTGAGCTGGAAATCCTCGGGGCCACCGAGTTCGATCGGCTTCGCCAGTGGCGATCCGGGGTCCCTGGGCTTGTCCGTCTGATCGGCCGGCGCGTTCCCCGACTTGCTCTTCTCGGACTCGTCCGTGCCCTCCAGATGCTTGATCAGGTCCGCCTCGCGGATGCGATCACGCGGCGCGCCAGGCTCCTCGACCATGACGTCCGGAGTGATGCCCTTCGCCTGAATCGACCGCCCGTTTGGCGTGTAATAGCGCGCGGTGGTGAGCTTGATCGCCGTGCTGTTGTTGAGCGGCATGATGGTCTGCACCGAGCCCTTGCCGAACGACTGCGTGCCCATAACCGTCGCGCGCTTGTAGTCCTGCAGAGCGCCAGCCACGATTTCCGAGGCGGACGCCGATCCGCCGTTCACCAGCACGACCATCGGCACGTTCTTGATCCCCGCTGGAAGTTTCCGCAGGTAATCTTCGCCGCGACCGCGCAGGTAATCCGCCGGCGTCGCCGAATACTT
>JAABRB010000177.1 GCA_011391185.1 Betaproteobacteria bacterium | reverse complement strand
GGTCTTTGTCGTGCAGGACCACACCTTCCTCGGTCCGATAGAAGCAATCCACCGGGCACACCGCCATGCAAGGCGCGTCCGAGCAGTGCATGCACGCGACCGAGATGGATTTCTCCGCGCCGATGACACCGTCGTTGACAGTCACCACGCGCCGCCGGTTCACGCCCCAGGGCACATCGTTCGTGTTCTTGCAGGCGGTGACGCAGCCATTGCACTCGATGCACCGTTCGACGTCGCTCAGGAATTTCATTCTAGCCATGATCGTCTCCTTATCCTTGTCCTATGCGCGTCAGGCCTTGGCCACCTGGCAAAGCGTGGTCTTGGTCTCCTGCATGTTGGTGACGATGTCGTAGCCGTAGGTCGTGGCCGTGTTCACCGCCTCGCCGCGCACGATCGGCGCCGCGCCGTCCGGATAGAAGGCGAGCATGTCGTCCCCCTGCCACCAGCCGGAGAAGTGGAACGGGATGAACACCGTGTCGTTCCCCACCCGCTCGGTCACCTGCGCCTTGACCTTGATGCGCGCGCCGGTCGGCGAGCTCACCCAGACATACTCGCCGTTGCGGACGTCGCGATCGGCCGCCACCTTCGGACTGATCTCGATGAAGGCGTCCTGCTGCAGCTCGGCAAGCCACGGATTGGACCGGGTTTCCTCGCCTCCCCCCTCGTACTCGACCAGCCGGCCGCTCGTGAGGATGAGCGGGAACTTCTTCGCATCCCCGTCGGCCACCGACTTGTCCTGCACGGTCTTGAAGAGCGTCGGCACGCGGTCGAGGAACTTCTTGTCCTCGTGGGTCGGCCACTTCGCCACCATGTCGGGCCGCGGCGAATAGAGCGGCTCGCGGTGCAGCGGCACCGCATCCGGGAAGTTCCACACCAGGGCACGGGCCTTGGCGTTGCCGAACGGGACACACTGGTGCTTCAGCGCGGCACGCTGAATGCCGCCCGAGAGGTCGGTCTTCCAGTTCTTGCCTTCGGCTTCTTTCTTCTCGTCCGCGGTCAGGTCGTCCCACCAGCCCAGCTTCTTGAGGAGCTTGTCGTCGAACTCGGGATAGCCGGACGTGAGCTCGCTGCCGACCGAGTGGGAACCCTCGCCGGCCAGCAGGTCGACGCCGTCCCTCACGACCCCGAAATTCGCGCGGAAGGTGCCGCCGCCGTCCATCACGCTCTTCGACGTGTCGTAGAGGTTGGGTGTGCCCGGATGTTTCACGGATGGGTTACCCCAGCACGGCCACGGCAGGCCGAAGTAGTCGCCGGTCAGGTCGTACCCGGTCTTCGCGTCCTTGCCGCCCACCGCACGCAGCGACTTCACGTCGAAGACGTGCAGGTTGCGCATGTGCGCCTGGATGCGCTCGGGCGACTGCCCGGTGTAGCCAATCGTCCACGTGCCACTGTTGATCTCGCGCAGCACGTCCTCGATATCGGGCTCCAGCATGCCGCCCTTGCCCTTCACCAGCTTGACGTTCTGCTTGCCGTCGCGTTTTCCGATCAGCTGGTCGGCGAAGCCGAGCTTCTCGGCGAGCTGGTACATGATCATGTGATCGTTGCGCGACTCGAACAACGGTTCAATGACCTGCTCGCGCCACTGCACCGACCGGTTCGACGCCGTGACGCTTCCCGAGCACTCGAACTGCGTGGCAGCGGGCAGCAGGTAGGCGCCGTCCTTCCGCACCTTTGCGAACATCGCCGCGGAGGCCGACGGATAGGGGTCGATGACCACCATCATGTCGAGCTTTTCCATGGCCTTCAGCATGTCGAGGCCGCGCGTCTGTGAATTCGGCGCATGGCCCCAGAAGACCACCGCGCGCAGGTTCGACGGCTGGTCGAGGTTTTCCTTCTTCTCGAGCACGCCGTCCACCCAGCGCGACACGGTGATGCCGCCCTTGGTCATCAGCTTGGGATCGGCGAACTGCTTCACCATCCAGTCGTAGTCGACGTTCCACACCCGCGCCCAGTGCTTCCACGCACCCGCCGCGAGCCCGTAGTAGCCAGGCAGGGTATGGGAGTTCGGGCCGACGTCGGTCGCACCCTGCACGTTGTCGTGGCCGCGATAGATGTTCGCGCCGCCGCCGGTGCGTCCCGCGTTGCCGAGCACGAGCATCAGGATTGCGCTGGCGCGGACGATGGCGTTGCCGTTGGTGTGCTGGGTCTGGCCCATCGCCCAGATGATGAAGCCCGGGCGATTGTCGGCGAGCATCTTCGCGACTTCGTACATCTCCTTCTCGGGGACGCCGGTGACTTCCTCGACCGCTGCCGGCGTGTACTTGGCCATGACCTCTTCCTTGACCTTGTCCATGCCGTAGACGCGCTTCGCGATGTAGTCCTTGTCTTCCCAGCCGTTCTTGAAGATGTGATACATCAGCCCGAAGAGCATCGCGACGTCGGTGCCGGAGCGCATCCGCACGTACTTGTCGGCCTTCGCGGCGGTGCGCGTGTAGCGCGGGTCGGCGACGATGACCTTGGCCCCGTTCTCCTTCGCGTGCAGCGTGTGCAGCATCGAGACCGGGTGCGCCTCGGCCGCGTTCGAGCCGAGGAAAAAGAGGCACTTCGAGTTCTGCTCGTCGTTGTACGAGTTGGTCATCGCCCCGTAGCCCCACGTGTTGGCGATGCCCGCAACCGTCGTCGAGTGGCAGATCCGGGCCTGGTGGTCGACGTTGTTCGAGCCCCAGAGCGAGATCCACTTGCGCAGCAGGTACGACTGCTCGTTGTTGTGCTTGGACGAGCCGAGAACGAAGAGCGCGTCCGGGCCGCTTTCCGCGCGGATCTTCTTCAGCTTGTCGGTGATCTCGGAGTAGGCCTGGTCCCAGGAGAGCTTTTTCCACTTGCCGCCCTCGAGCTTCATCGGGTAGCGCAGGCGATGCGAATGCTCGGTCATCCCGTGCTCGCGCACCGACGCGCCCTTGGCGCAATGCGCCCCGAGATTGAGCGGCGAATCGAATACCGGTTCTTGGCGTACCCAGACGCCGTTTTGCACCACGGCATCGATGGCGCAGCCGACCGAGCAGTGCGTGCAGACGGTGCGACGCACTTCGCTCTTTCCGCCGCCGGCGCTGTCCGCGGCCGCGGCCTTCTTGATCATGTTGAACGGCAGCTGGCTGGCGACCGCGCCGGCGCCGACGGTGACGCCGGAGCGCTTGAGAAACGCGCGCCGGTCGATCGTACGGCCGAGCATTCCGTTGAGACCCCGCGCGAGCCGCGATTGCGGCGCTGCGGCACTGGTGGCTTTTCTGGTTAGCAGCATGGCGGCCCTCCTCGGTCAGACCAGCGTGGTCCGGTAGTACTTGCGGATGTGTTCGGTGACCCGGTACCCGCCGGCTTTGGCTGTGGCGGGCTTGGACGCCTGCCCGGTTGCGGGGGCAACGGTCTTGGCCGCGACGGCCGCGACGGTTGCCGCGCTTCCGGCACCGACTGCGACGAGAAAATTACGGCGGCTGCGTTTGGTCTTGTCCATCGTCCTATCTCCTGTTGGATATCTAGACCATGTCAAACGATCCGGACTCGACGTCGAGAAACGCGCGAGTCAGGCGCGCGACGTCCTTGTAGAAATGGGCTCCTCCATTTGCAAGCACCGCATCCGTAAGCGGCACGTAAGCTGCCTCAATATAGCTCAAAAAAAACTTTTCCTGAAATGTAATTTGTGCGACGTCGCTGCCCTGCACAATCATGTGGCGCATGATCTCGAGCAGCGCGGCGAAATGGTCTTCCGGCTCGCTGGTCCCACTATCCCGTCCGAGCCCCAATTCAGGCAGTATGTCCCGCAGTGCAACAACGACGCGCTCACGGCCCGACTCGGTCAGGTAGTGGCTGCAATAGAGCGTGATCTCGGCGCGCCCGGTTCCGGTAAACAGGGCGTCATACTCGTGCGCCAATTCGTCCGCCAATTCGTCCGGATTGGCCGCGGCAATTTCCCTGGCCAGTCCGCGCCACGCCCTCGCGAGGGCGGTGTCTCCCGCATCATCCGTCGAACGCTCGCTCTGCGTGAACGCGCCGAGCAACGCCTGATCGGGCGCCGCGTACCACAGACGCGCCAGCAGTCCGTAGAGATTGGCGCGCGCCTGATCCTCTTCGGTGAGCGCCAGGTCCCTTACTATGGTCATGGTCTCTGTGACGCCGCTCATGGCTTCTGATCGAGTATGCGGGCCTCGTTCTTGTTGTCCATCATGTCCACGATCCGGCAGTCGGCGCACATCATCAAGCGCCGCAACGCCCCGTCGCCTGCCCACATCGAGTGACCGGACAGCTTGGCGGTCATGCTCTCGATCAGCTGCCGGGTGCCGAACGGCGTCCCGCACTTCACGCAATTGAACGGCTCGGCCTCGTTGATCGCAATCTCCTGGCGCGCGCTTTCCCGCAGATTGAGCCTGGGAACGAGGGTCAAGGCGGATTCCGGGCAGGTATTGACGCACAGTCCGCACTGCACGCAGTTGCGCTCGACGAACTTGAGCATCGGCGTGTCGCGGCCGTCAACCAGGGCGGATTCGGGGCATGCGCCCGCGCACGCCATGCAGAGCGTACAGGTCTCTCGGTTGACCGCGACGCCACCGAACAGCGCGCCGGCCGCGAGCGGAATCTCCTCCTGGGGCATCGGCGCGTGTTTCGCGAGGTGCTCCAGCGCAAAGTCGAGTGTCGCTCGTTTCTCTGCACTCAGATTGAAAGTCGCAGGTTTTGCCACCGTGCGAGCCGGGGCGAGTTTCCAGAGCGCGGCTTCCAGGTCGGCCGCCGTCTCGGCGCGCACGAGCTCCACGTGCCGACCGGTGTACCCGAGCGCGTTGAGGATGGTCTGCGCGATCCGCATTTCGCCGGCGAGCGCGGCCGAATACTCCTCGGGCTCGCGTCCGGTCGTGACCACCACGACCTGGCTGGCGCCGTAGGCAATCGCGCCCAGCATGGCGTCGAGGCCCACCGAGGCGATATGAAACACGTCCAGCGGCAGCATGCGCGCCGGCAATCCCTTTCCGCCGCGTATGGCGTGCCGCCCGACACTGTGCACCAGCGCGCGGCCGTCTTCGGTGTTGTGGAACACGAGGCACGCGTCCTTGCCCCCCGCCTCGCGGTAGGCGGCGAGCATCGTCTTCACGCGCTGCCCCGTATAAGGCACTCCCGGATAAACGTGGCTCATGGCCCCGGACGGACACACCGTCGCGCAGCCGCCGCATCCCGCGCAGAGATGCGGCTCCACCCTCACACGGTCGCCGTCCGACCGGATCGCGCCGGTCGAGCAGAGGTCGATGCAGCGCGTGCAGCCGGTCTTGCTCGACCGCCCGTGGGCACAGATGCGCTCGTTGTAGGAGAAGAACTTCGGCTTCTCGAATTCGCCGACCAGCTGAGCGAGCTGCGCCGCGGCCAGCGACTGCTCGAGCGGATCGCTACCGGGTGCCAGATACCCCTGCGGGAGATCAGGCGTTCGCAAGAGCGGTGCGGCGGACAGGTCCAGTACGAGATCGAAAGTTTCCTTCCGCGCCCGCTCCGCCCGGGAAAAGTCGACGGCTTCGATCGCCCCGCAGGCTTTCACACACTGGCGATGCGCCTTGCACCGATCGAGATCGATCTGATAGGTGAAGTCGATGGCATTCTCGGGGCAAGCGGCCACGCACGCATTGCAGCGTGTGCAGACCGCGAGATCGATTGGATTCGCCTGCTCCCACGCGACTTCGAATTCCCCCAGATACCCGGACACCTTCACGTTGTGGCCCGACCAGACCGGAAACCGGCGCTCGGCCGGCAGTTCCCCGCCTTCGCTGCGCGTGATGAGCACGCTCGGCTCGAGCGGACCAGCCAGCCGCCCCGCCCAATCGAGGGCGGCACCGGAAGGGCCGATGACCAGCACCTGTCCGCCGGACTTGTAGTCGACGCGCGGGACCGGGTCGGGCTCCGGAAGCGCCGCGGCGGCAATGAGCGCCGCGATCTTCGGTGTCGCCTGCTTTCCCTCGGCAGACCAGCCTGCGGCCTCGCGAATGTTGAAGAAGCGCAGCTCGCTCTTCGATTCGGCCAGCACGGCAAGCTCGGTGAAGAGGGGCGCCTCCTGAGTGCATGCGACGAGCACATCGGGATCGCGCAGCGTTGCCTGAAACGCCCCCGACTCCTTGCGGCACAGCTCGGTGTGGACCGGAATCGGTACGCCCGACTTCAGGGCGGTTTCCAGCGCCTTTGCATCGATTGGAATCGTGCGATTGCAATTGCAGAGCTTGAGCGTCTTGCCTCGCAGGGACATTACCTATCCGTTCCGTTTCTGTGGTTCACCGGAAGACTCCGATCGTGCGTCCTCGGCAGGCTGATCCGGAGCCGCGGCGATTCGTGGCGCCTCGGCAACTTCTTCCGGCCGCGTGGACGCACCGTCTGCAACCGCTTTCGCCAGCGCCTCGCGCTCTTCCATCTCGATGCGATCGGCCTCGTTCTGTCCGAGCAAGGTCCGCCGGGCATGCGCCAGCTTGCCGACCATGCTGGCGGGAAGGGCCTCCAGCTGCGAGTAGTCCCCGCAATAGTCGTCGAGCATGTCCCGGACGTTGAAATGCGGATCCGAGTAGAGCTTCTTCAATGCCATGCGGCGCAAAGCCTCGGGCACCCTGGAATCCATGAACGGCCGGAAGTCCGACTCGGGCGTAAGCTGATCGATCGGCGGCAACTCGGGAAACGGTGCATCGGGTGATCTCGCCTCCGACGGCTTCCGCGCATCGATGCCGGACACCGCCGGGTCCGACGCCGACACCGGGGCCGACGCGGGCTCGACGTCGGCGCGCTCGCGCTTGCGCCGCGACCAGCGCGCGAGGAAGGGCTCGGTATCCTTTGCCATCAGACAGTCAATCCATCAACCTTTGGCCCGGTCCTTGGGATGCATGAACGAGCGGGGCTTGATCCGCTTCCTGGGCTCGGGCCGGTAGTTGTCACGCACGTAGTCCCCCAGCCAGCGCACGAGCTCGGTCGGCATCGGCACCGGATCAACCCGATCACCGGCATCCATCCAGGTGCTCGCCTCGTTGTAGCTCGCGCTCACCGTGTGCGGGATTGCCTGATCGTCCACCATCCGCCACATCACGAAGAATTGCGGTCCTGCGGTCGTCACGTTCAGGAAATAGCCTTCGGCTTCGTCGCTCCGCAAGGCCACGTCGTAGCCCGGATGCAACCATCGCGCACGGGCGCTGTCCTCTGCAATGAGGTGCGGCGCCGTATTTCCGGCATCCGGGATCACCGCGACGGCCTCCCACTGCTCGGACTGCCACGGATTGTCGAGCGCGCGCCGCTCCATCACGACTGCCACGCGAATGCTTGGACCCTGCATCGGCTT
>JAABRB010000176.1 GCA_011391185.1 Betaproteobacteria bacterium | reverse complement strand
GTTGTTGGCGAGGGCGAACGAGTCGGCGTGTTGCGCCAGTCCGCGCCGGTAGATTTCTATTGCTTCGTCGACGTGCCCGGCGCCGCGCTCGAGCTCGGCGCGTTCCGCCCAGACCAGATCCGGCGACGGGCGCGCACCGATCACCCGATCGAGCACGGCGCGCGCCTCGTCCAGGTTGCCCGATCGTGCGCGCGCGCGCGCGAGCACGATGTGTGCGTAGGGATTGTCCGGTTCGCGCTCGATCAGACGCATGGCACCTTCGGCGGCCGCGCCAAAGTCTCCCGCCTTGAGTAGCCGGGCGGCTTCCGGGAGCGCGTCACCGGGTGGCGCGTCGGCCGTTCTGGCACGCCGGAAGAGTCGCCGGAACACGTCGCCCAGCATGCCGGACGCTAGTTCCCGATCGAATTCGCCGCGGTCGCGGCCATGCGGTACTCCATCAAGCGCTCTCAGGCTCGCTCGGCAGTGCGCTCGGCAACGCGCAGTCTCCGGGCGAGCTTGTCCAGCACGCCATTCACGTACTTGTGCCCGTCGGTTCCGCCGAACACCTTGGCGATCTCAACCGCTTCGTTGATCACGACCCGATAGGGAACCTCGGGGACATGCTTCAGCTCGAAGGCGCCGAGCAGCAGGATGGCAAACTCGATCGGCGAGAGTTCCTGCGCGCCGCGGTCCAGCAGGGGCGCGATCTCGGCTTCGAGCGATGCCGCCTCGGCGACCGTCCCCCTGAAGAGGCGCGAAAAGTACGCACTGTCCGCCCGGGAAAAACCCTCCGCCTCGGCAGTCTGCCGTGCGATGTCTTCCGCCCGGTTTTTTCCAACCCGCCACTGGTACAGGCCTTGCAGCGCGAACTCCCGCGAGCGGCGGCGCGAGGGCTTCATCGGTGCTTCCTGTCGATGAGCGGCAGGAGGACCGCCATTTCAACCGCCACGTCGGCGCAGTCGCGTCCCTTGCCGACGGCGCGTTCCCGGGCCTGTTCTTCCGTATTGGTGGTGAGTATGCCGTTCGCGACCGGTACGCCCGCATCGAGCGCGACCTGAGCGATTCCGGCGGACGACTCGTTCGCGACGATCTCGAAGTGATAGGTCTCGCCACGGATCACGGCGCCGAGCGCGATCAGCGCATCGTACTTGCCGGTCCCGGCGAGCCGCTGGAGCACGAGCGGCGCTTCCAGCGCGCCCGCGACGCTCACCACGGTCACGTCGTCGGCCCGCACGCCGAGCTCCGCGAGCCGGGCCGCACAGGCTTCGAGCGACGCCCTGCCGATGTTCTCGTTGAACCGGCTGCGCACGATGCCGATGCGCAGTCCCTCCCCCTGCAGGCCGGTCGTGAGCTCCTTCACGCCACGCCCTGCTTCACGGACGCCTTTTGCACATAACCCGTGATCTCGAGCTCCCAGCCCGCCACGCTGGGCATCTTGCGCGGGTTGGACATCAGGCGCATGCGGCCGACGTTCAGGTCACGCAGAACCTGCGCGCCAATGCCGTAAGTGAGAAGTTCGGACTTCCCCGCCGACTCGGGCGCGCTGACGGCAACGCGCTCGATCAGCTGCCCCGGACTTTCCGAGCAGTTGAGCAGCACCATCACGCCCTTGCCCGCCGCGGAGATCGTGTCGAGAGCGTCCTGCACGCTCCACGAATGCATGCCGGGGCTCGAGTCGATCAGATCGACAAATGACGTCGGCTCGTGCACACGAACGAGCGTCTCGCTCTTCGGATCGATGTCGCCGCGCACGAGGGCGAGGTGCGTCGCACCGCTGATCCGCTCGATGTAGATGATCAGCCGGAAAGGCCCGGATGAAGTCACGATATCGCGCTCGGTCACGCGCCGCACGAGTGTCTCGGTCCGGCTGCGGAAGTGAATCAGTTCGGCGATGGAGCCGATCTTCAGCCCGTGCTCCTGCGCGAAGACGACCAGATCCGGAAGGCGAGCCATCGTGCCGTCGTCCTTCATGATCTCGCATAGCACCGCAGAGGGGCTGAATCCGGCCATTTGCGCGAGGTCGCAGCAGGCCTCGGTGTGGCCCGCGCGCACGAGTACTCCGCCCGGTTTTGCGACCAGCGGAAACACGTGTCCGGGCGTAACGATGTCATCGGGACGCGCGCCCGGAGCGGCCGCGACACGTATGGTGTGCGCCCGGTCGAATGCCGAAATTCCGGTGGTGACGCCGCTCGCCGCCTCGATCGAAACCGTGAACGCCGTGCCGTGCGGTGCACGATTGTCCTGCACCATCAGCGGCAGCTTGAGCTGGCGTGCGCGCTCCTCCGTGATCGGCATGCAGATCAACCCACGGCCGTGCCGGGCCATGAAATTGATCGCCTCCGGGGTGACGCAGTCCGCCGCCACGATCAGATCGCCCTCGTTCTCGCGATGCTCATCATCGACGAGCACGATCATTCGGCCGGCCTTGAGGTCGGCAATCAAATCAGGCATTGGTGAGAGCGTCATCGTCGATCCAGGCAACACGGCGTCGAGCCGGTGATTCTACGGCTTTTGCGGACCTCATGATCACCCTGACGGCGGGCGAGACCGGGGAATCGAGCAATGCGATGGCAACCGGGTTCACGGCACTCGTTCCGCACTACGGTTTCGTGGCGGTGAGCCGCAACGCACTCGGGCGCGTGTTCGGCACGCGTTCGACACGCCGACGCGATGGACGCGCCCACGCGCCTGCTGCCGGTAAGCGCTAGATCGGCGCGCGGCGGTCCAGCCGACCCGCTGACGCGAGCCAACGGCTTCCTGACGTCAGGATGGCACTGCGCTCGCGAGATCGAGCTACCGGCAGGTCGGAGCTGCCGAGGGACCTGCGCCATGGTTCCGCTTGAGTCACCTCCGGGAGTCGAACGTTGAGTCGCCCTTCTGCACCGCAGCAGGATCCTGTTTCTGTCTGTGGCATATCGTCCCGGATTATGAAAATATCGATCACAATGTTATGTTTTACATCATGTATTTCTATTACCCTCATGGAACAAAGAATTGTGCGAGTGCACAATAACTGCCATACTTAAAAGGGTATTTCAGGAATCGCTGCTGCGCGTGCCCAGACTTCAGCGACCGTTGGGCCGTGGTCATTAGCGGGGCTCGCACCTGTTGCTAATTGAACGACAAAGGGTATCGAGAGATGAGCATTCGAGAGCTGGAAATCGGGAAAATCAAGCAGGACTGGGTCGAGAATCCGCGCTGGAAAGGCCTGCAGCGTGGCTATTCCGCGGAGGACGTCTACCGTCTGCGCGGTTCGGTGCAGATCGAGCACACGCTCGCGCGCCGCGGAGCCGAGAAGCTCTGGAAGATGACGAACGAGAAGCCCTTCGTCAATTCGCTCGGTGCCACCTCGGGCAACCAGGCGATGCAGCAGGTACGCGCCGGTGTCCCCGCCATCTATCTCTCGGGCTGGCAGGTCGCCGCGGATGCCAACGACAGCCTCTCGATGTATCCCGACCAGTCCCTCTACGCAGTCTCCAGCGTGCCGACCGTCGTCAGGCGGATCAACAACGCACTCGCGCGCTGCGACCAGATCGATCATGCCGAGGGCAAGCAGGACATCGACTGGTTCGCGCCAATCGTGGCCGATGCGGAAGCCGGTTTCGGCGGTGTACTGAATGCATTCGAGCTCATGAAGGCAATGATCGAGGCGGGCGCGGCGGGGGTGCATTTCGAGGACCAGCTCGCATCGGTGAAGAAGTGCGGCCACATGGGCGGCAAAGTCCTGGTGCCCACGCAGGAAGCCGTGCAGAAGCTCGTCGCCGCGCGCCTCGCGGCGGACGTCATGGGCGTGCCGACGGTATTGCTCGCGCGGACCGACGCCGAGGCCGCCAACCTGGTCACGTCCGATATCGACGCGAACGACAAGCCCTTTCTCACCGGCGAGCGCACGGCCGAGGGCTTTTATTGCGTGCGGAACGGCTTCGACCAGGCCGTGTCGCGCGGCCTCGCCTATGCCGAATACGCAGACATGGTGTGGTGCGAGACCGGCACGCCCGATCTCGATTTCGCCAGGCGCTTCGCCGAAGCGATCCGCAAGAAATTCCCGGACAAGATGCTGGCCTATAACTGCTCGCCGTCCTTCAACTGGAAGCGTAATCTTGACGATGCCACGATCGCCAAATTCCAGCGCGAGCTTGGCGCCATGGGCTACAAGTTCCAGTTCATCACGCTTGCGGGTTTCCATCAGTTGAATTACGGCATGTTCGAGCTCGCGTACGGCTACGCGCGCGAGAACATGACCGCGTTCGTCGCACTCCAGCAGAAGGAGTTTGCGGCGGCCGAGAAGGGGTTCACCGCGGTGAAGCACCAGCGCGAAGTCGGCACCGGATATTTCGACGACGTCACGCAGGTCGTTCAGGGCGGAAAGTCCTCCACCACCGCGCTACATGGCTCGACCGAGGACGAGCAGTTTTTCGACGCGCCGAAGGACAAACGCGCGACCCTGTCCGCCGCCTAGTCTAGTCCGACGCTAACCGGCCCGCGTGCCGCACGGCGCGCGGGCTTTTTCCTGCCATACGCTCGCCATCCTGCCGCGCCCACGGCCACAATGCCCGATCGACCGTGGGTGTGGAATGCCGGGTGTAACATCAACTCGTCCGAATCTGATCGCGGCCCGGTGCCCGGGAGCCAAGTGATGGATGCACGCGTTCCCCAGCCGATTCAGCCCGCCACCTGGGAGATGCTCGACCGTTTGATCGGATTCGACACCACCAGCCGCGAGTCGAATCTCGGGCTCATCGAATGGGTGCGCGACCGATTGAAGGGATACGGCGTCACAACCCGCCTGACCTACGACGCGACCGGAAAGAAGGCGAACCTTTTCGCCACGATCGGAGGGGGTATCCGACCGGGAATCGTGCTTTCGGGTCACACCGACGTCGTCCCCGTAGACGGACAGCCGTGGGATACCGATCCGTTCAAGGCGACGCTCAGGAACGACCGCGTCTATGGGCGGGGAACCGCGGACATGAAGAGCTATCTGGCCGTCGCGCTCGCGATGACGCCGCGCTTCCTGGCTGCGCCGCTTCGCGCACCTGTGCATCTGGCGCTGTCGTACGACGAGGAGGTCGGGTGCATTGGCGTCCGTGGCCTGCTTGCGGATCTCTCCGCAAACGGAATCGCCCCGGCCGGGTGCGTCGTCGGGGAACCGACTTCGATGCAGGTGGTCGTCGCGCAGAAGGGAATGCACGTTTACCGCTGCCGCGTGCGCGGGCGGGAGGCCCATTCGGCGCTGACGCCGCAGGGCGTGAACGCCATCGAGTACGCGGCAAAGCTGATCGTCCACGTTCGCGGCATGGCCGATCGGATCCGCGAGACCGGGCCGCTCGACCACGGATTCGACGTGCCCTTCACGACATTGCAGACGGGAACGATACGCGGCGGCACCGCCCACAACATCGTGCCGCGCGACTGTGAGTTCCAGTTTGACTTCCGCTTTCTTCCGGGAGCCGATCCGGCCGCCCTGATCGGCGAGATCGAGTCGTACGCCCATTCCGTGCTGGAACCCGAAATGCGGCGTGTCGCAGCCGACGCGGCGATCGAGATCCAGGGGGGCGCGAACGTTCCGGGCCTCGACATCGAGGAGGATCACAAACTCGCGGAGCTCGCCCGGGCGCTCGCCCGCAACGATGCGGTCGCGCGCGTCGCGTACGCGACGGAGGCCGGGCTGTTCCAGCAGGCCGGCATTCCGTCGATCATCTGCGGACCCGGCTCCATCGAGCAGGCGCACAAGCCGAACGAGTTCATCACGCTCGAGCAAATCGCACTCTGCGAGTCGTTCATGGAACGACTGCTCGAAGAACTCGCCCGCTAGCCGCCCAGAAATTCGAAGGCCCGCAAGAGCGGGCCTTTCATTGCATGACAGATTGTGCGCGGTGCGCTGCCCTAACCACCCCGGCTGCTGCGCAGCCACCCCTCCTTTGAAAGGAGGGGAAAAACCTTCGGCTCCGGAGTTCCTCCCAGCAGGAAGGAGGGTAACGGGAGGAAACCCGCCGGTTTCCTCCTGTTCGTAACCTACCAGGTCTTCCCTTGCGGATCGCTCCAAGGCTGCCCTCTCCGGGACTCGTCCCGGAGGTTACTCCGCCGCCGACTCCTCCTGGGCCTTGCGCACGGCAAGCTTCTCGCGGATGCGCGCGCTCTTGCCCGAGCGGCCACGCAAGTAGTAGAGCTTGGCACGGCGGACGTCGCCCTTCCGCTTCACCTCGACCGACGCAATCAGGGGCGAGAAGGACTGGAACGTCCGCTCGACGCCCTCGCCCGAGGAGATCTTGCGTACCGTGAACGACGAGTTCAATCCGCGGTTCCGCTTGCCGATCACGACGCCCTCGTAGGCCTGCAGGCGCTTGCGCTCCCCCTCTTTCACGTTCACGTGAACGATCACGGTGTCGCCCGGGGAAAACTCGGGTAACGCATTCCCGAGACGGGTCATCTCTTCCTGCTCGATATTCTGAATCAGATTCATCGTCCAGCTCCTTTTCGCATCCCTTCAAACTCCGCGCGGAACTCCGCGAGAAGCGTTTTTTCCTCGGTGCTGAATGCGCGCCGCTCCAGCAAATCCGGCCTTCTGAGCCACGTCCGCCCCAGCGCCTGCTTGCGCCGCCAGCGGGCGATGTCCGCGTGATGGCCCGAAAGCAGCACGTCCGGCACCCGCGCCCCCGCGAACGATTCGGGCCGCGTGTAGTGCGGGCAATCGAGCAGCCCGTCCACGAACGATTCATGCATTGCCGACTCGTCGTCGTTCAGCACTCCCGGCAGCTGCCGGACGATTGCATCGATCAGCACCATCGCGGCCAGCTCGCCACCCGACAACACGTAGTCGCCAATCGACACTTCCTCATCGACGCAGCGCTCGATGAGCCGCTCGTCGATCGCTTCGTATCGCCCACAGAGCAGCACGAGTCGCGGCTGCGCAGCCAGCTCCATCACCTTCGCGTGGTCGAGCGTCGCACCCTGCGGCGAGAGATGGACGACCCGTGCGGGGCCCTCCGGCGCCTGCGCCTGGGCCGCGCGGATCGCACGCTCGAGCGGCTCCCCCAGCATCACCATGCCCGGTCCGCCGCCATACGGCCGATCGTCCACCGTCCGGTGATTGTCGGTGGTGAAGTCGCGCGGATTCCACAGCTCGAGCCGCCACCGGCCGGCATCCCTTGCGCGTCCGGTGATCCCGTGCCTCGCGACCGCCGCAAACATCTCCGGGAACAGCGTGATGCAGTCGAACTGGATCGGTATTCCGCGCTCGTTCACCAGTCGAGCCCCCACTCCACCCGTATTTCGCCGCGCGCGAGGTCCACTTCGCGAATGACATGGGCCACGTACGGCAACAGCCGTTCC
>JAABRB010000018.1 GCA_011391185.1 Betaproteobacteria bacterium | reverse complement strand
CGATCATCCTCGGGAAGAACGCCAGGCCCACCGCCTGCGGGATAGCCAGTGCGCGGCGCACCAGCCGATCCCTCAGTTTCGGGTCACTCTTTGCAGTGAACATGCCGGTAAACAACCCACCCACCACCTTCTCGTACGCCGCGATCATTTCCGCGCGCAGCTTGCGCTCGGCCGCGTCCGCATCACCGGTGCCCAGCCGGCCACCGTCGTTCAGCACGAGACCTGCCACCCGCTCGGGCGCCTGAAGATTCGCCTCGAGGACCACGCGGCAGCCCATGCTGTGCCCGATCAGGACCGCGGGTGGCAGGTCGAGCGCACGGAGTAGCGCAACGACGTCAGTCGCGAACGATTCGATGCGGCAGCTCTCCGGATCGGCGGTCGATTTTCCGTGGCCGCGCAAGTCGCACGCAACGACGCGCTGGCGCGCACCGAAATGTTCGAACTGCGGATTCCAGTCCTCATGCGCGCAGAGCGCGCCGTGCACGAAGACGATCGGCGTTCCGCCGGCTCCGCGACTCTGGTAGTACAGCTTCGCATCCGGCAGTTCCAGATACGGCATCTCAACCTCCGTTCATGCCAGATTGGAAACCCGACGCGTTCGTCAGGCGGCTGTCGCCCCGAAGGGCGTCAGGTCGCTGCCGAACCAGAAGATGGTTTCCCGGATAGCTTCCGTGCGCAACGCGGCAAGTTCCTTGAATTCCGGATCGGCCCGGTAGCGGTCGAGCGCCGCGCGTTCCGGAAACGTCACGACGTGCACCTCGTGCGGATGGGTGGTATCGCTGCCCGGTTCCATCGCGATCCGCCGCTCGAGCGTGCCGCCGTGGCGCCGCATGATCTTCGCCACTGCCGTCTCGAAGCGCTCGAACTCCGCCTCGCGGCCGGCATTGATGTGAAGCACCACGACGATCGAGAATCGCGCGCTCATGCATCGCCTTCTTTTCTAGCTAGCGGCGAGAACTCCTCGAAGATCGCGGCCGCATCACGGGTCTTCCCTTTTTTGATCGCCTGCTCGTACCGTTCCTTCGCGATCTGGAACAGTGGCAGGTCGGCGCCGGCCGCCCGCCCCGCGTCCGCGATGATCGCGGCATCCTTCACCAGGATCGCCAGGGCCCCGCCCGCGGGCTCGTAGCGCCCGCTCACCATCAGTGCGCCACGATGTTTGAGCATCGTCGAGGACGCCGCCGGGCTCGCGCTCAGCACTTCGTGTGTCACGCCGATATCCAGGCCAAGCCGTTGCGCGAGCGCCAGCGCCTCCGCCGCGGCAGCGGTATGGGTGCAGACCAGCGTGTTGGCGACCAGCTTCATCCGCATTCCGTTCCCGAAGGGCCCGACGTAGTCGACGCGCTCGGTAAACGCCTGCATCACCGGGAGCGCGCGTTCGTAGTCAGCCCGATCGCCGCTGGCGAACATCGAGACGTGCCCCTCGGTCACCTGGGCGGACGTCCCGCTGAGCGGGCAGTCCATGAGTCGCACACCTTTCGCGGCGAGGGCGTCACGCGCGCGTTCCTTGTCGGCAATCCGGAACGTGCCGGACTCGAGCACGATCGCGCCGGACCGCGCGTGCGCCACGATGTCCTGCACTGCCTCGTCGAGCGCCTGCGGGCTGGGGAGCAGCTGCAGCGTCACGTCGGCCGCGGCCACGACTGCGCCGGGCGAGCCGACGACCTTTCCCCCGCACGCCTTCAGCAATGCCGCGCGCTGCGGATCGATATCGAATCCGACGACCGGGAACCCGGCCTTCGCGATGCGCGCCGCGATCGGCGCGCCCATGGCGCCGATTCCAATGATGCCGACTGTCATGGCCATGTTCGACAAGCCCCTCGGAACAGATGATTCGAACCCGCATTATCGTTCAGATTCCGATGCGGCTGGCAGCCGCGTCCCTGCTACGATCCGCCCTTTCCAACCAACCGCTTCCCGGGGAGCCCGAAGATGCCCTACGCCATTATCACCGTCGACAAACCGGATCACCTGCACCTGCGCATGTCGGCGCGCGAGGAGCACGTCGCCTACCTCACGGCGAACAAGCGCAAGCTGCTTGCGGCGGGCGCGCTCATCGGCGACGATGGTACCGGCGGCAGCGGCGGAATCCTGATCGTGGACACCGACGACCGCAAGGAAGCGGAACGCTTCGCGGCAGATGATCCGTTCACCAAGGTGGGACTCTTCGAGAAAGTGACCGTCACGCGCTGGCGCAAAGCTTTCTTCAACGGCGAGCGGCTGATCTGAGCTCACGTCCAGGCAGGGGCTTTACTCGAGAATTTTGAGGTCTAGAATGGCACGGTGCGCTCAACGGGAGCGCGCTCCCGGAGAACCCCGGAACGACAAGGGGGAAAGATTTCTGCGCGTCGCGCCTTGCGGAGCTTCGCGCATCCGGGATCCCTGCCAACGAGACACTATAGGAGGCGAACCATGTCAGTACGAATTGGCGACGAGGCGCCGAACTTCACGGCGAAGACCACCGAGGGAACGATCGATTTCCACGAATGGATCGGAAACGGGTGGGCCATTCTGTTCTCGCATCCGAAGGACTTCACTCCGGTCTGCACCACGGAGCTCGGCTACATGGCCGGACTGAAGCCGGAGTTCGACAAGCGCAACACCAAGATCATGGGCCTGAGCATCGACCCGGTCGAAGATCACGAGCGCTGGGCGAAGGACATCGAGGAGACCCAGGGTCACAAGCTCAACTATCCCCTGATCGGCGATTCCGACCTGAAGATCGCGAAGCTCTACGACATGATCCATCCGAACGCCGGCGATTCGTCGAAGGGCCGCACCGCGGCAGATAATCAGACGGTGCGCTCGGTGTTCGTGGTCGGTCCGGACAAGAAAGTGAAGCTCACGCTCACCTACCCGATGAGCACCGGGCGGAATTTCGACGAGGTGCTGCGCGTGCTCGATTCGATGCAGCTCACCGCGAAGCACAAGGTCGCGACGCCGGTGAACTGGAAGCAGGGCAACGACGTGATCATCCTCACCTCGGTGCCCGACGAGGAGGCCAAGAAGACGTATCCCGGTGGCTGGAAGACGCTGCGTCCGTATCTAAGGGTCGTCGCGCAGCCGAAGTAGTCGGCCGCACGCCGGTTTTTCCCCTCCTTCTCAAGGAGGGGTGCCCGCGAAGCGGGCGGGGTGGTTGAGGCTTCGATTCGCGCCGCCACCACCCCGGCTGCTGCGCAGCCACCCCTCCTCGGAGAGGAGGGGAAAACTCGAAAACCTGCCCTCCCGCTTGGCAGTCCCCGCTCAATCCGACCAGCGCGGAGGATCCAGGTCGACCGCCCAGTCGGTGTCCGGCTTGGGCGTGCGCTTCAGCCATTCCTCGACGAGGCGCACGTGCTCGGTCTCTTCGGCGACCATCTCCTTCGCCGCCTCGCGAATCTTCCCGCTCGGCGCCTTCTTCAGAAGACCGCCAAAGAACGCCTCGGCGCGCCGCTCGTTGTGCAGGGCAATCTGCAAGGCATGGTAAGGCTGCATCAGGTAATGCAGATCGGTGTGGTCGCCGGTCTCCGGTCCCTCGAGCCCTTCCCACTGCCATCCGGACGTCGGCGGCGGCGGGGCGCTTGACCAGCCCATTTCTTCGAGGATGTGCTCGGCGTGCAGGTTTTCGATGCGCGCAAGCTTTCGGAACAGCTCCGCAACCTCGCGGTTGTTGTGGGTCTCCATGGCGTCCGCGAATTCGCTGTAGCGCTCGGAGGCCTCCACCTCGAGGGCATAGGCATAGGCCATCAGGGCGTCCATGCTTTCGACCGGGGACGCGGACCGCGCGACGGCAGCGGGCTTCGGCACGACCTTGAGCGGTGCGGATTTCGGCGTCGCCTTGCGCAGGGCGGCGGCGGGCTTGCGAGCAACCTTCTTCGGCGCGGACGCGCGGCGCACCTTTTTCTTCGCGGGACTCATATCGCAAACTCCTTCTCGAGATCCGCAACCCGCCTGCGCGCCTGGCCCACCGGCGCCTGATACGGCGGCCGACTGCCCTTGTAGAGCACACCCAGATTGAATCCGTCGTCGGTCATGACGCGGCGCGCGGCGCGTGCCGGATCGTCGGTCGATTGCACCGACGCGGGATGCGCGGCCTTCTTCCATTCACGCTGCTCGGGCCGGAACGTCACACAGGGGGAAAGGATCTCGACGAACGAGAACCCGGGCGTGCGAATCGCATCCGCAAGCATTTCGGCGGTGCCGTTCGGATCGCCGGAGAAAGCGCGCGCAACGAAGTTCGCCCCGGCAGCCAGTGCGATCACGAGCGGGTGGAACGTGCGCACGCCCGTGCCGCTCGGCGAGAGCTTCGAGACCCAGTCGGGCTCGGTCGTTGGCGATGGCTGGCCTTTGGTCATGCCGTACACGTGGTTGTCCATGACGATATAGGTCATGTCGACGTTGCGGCGGCAGGCATGCAGAAAGTGGTTGCCGCCGATCGAGTAACCGTCGCCGTCGCCGCTGGCCACGACGACCGTGAGGTCCGGCCGGGCCACCTTGAGCCCGGTCGCGGCGACGAGCGAGCGACCGTGCACGCCGTGAAAACCGTAACAGGACGTGTAGGCCGGAATGCGCGACGAGCAGCCGATGCCCGACACCACGACCGTGTCCTCGGGCCTGAGCTGCAGCATCGCGAACGCCTTGGTGATCGAAGAGAGCACCGAGAAGTCGCCGCAACCCGGGCACCAGATCGGCTTGTAATCGGACTTGTAGTCCTGCGGGGTCCAGGTGACGGCGGGTTCCGGGGCGGTACTCATGCGCGGCTCCATGTGGTCAGTTCACGATGAACCTCGTCGGGTCGGATGGGCAGCGGGCCCGGACGCCGGAAGCTGCGGACCTCGGCGTCGATGTCGTACTCGGCGCGCAGGTACTTGTGAAACTGGCCGCCGAAGTTCTGCTCGACGACGAGCACCTTGCGCACGCCCGCGAGCGCGTCCTTGAAGCGCGCCGGCTGCGCGGGGGCCAGGAGCCGAACCGACACGAGCCGGGCATTCACGCCGTCGCGGCGCGCCCGGTCGATCGCCTCGCGTACCGCGCACGTCGAGGATCCGAATGTGAGCACCGCGATCTCGCCGTCCCCTTCGACGTCCGCCCAGTGCCCGCCGTAGTCGTGGCCCGCGAGCTTGCGCTCCCGCTTGGCGAGTTGCTGCGCATGATCGCGCGCCTGGCTCGACGGTGTGCCTCGCTCGTTGTGCTCGAGACCGTCGGCGGTATACGCGACGCCCGGCGTGCCGGGAATCGCCATGGGCGAGACGCCCGACTCGGTCAGCGCGTAGCGCTTGTAGCCCTCGGTGTTGGCCTGGGCGGTGAGACGGTTGCCGACGAACGTGACGTCGGCGGGGCGGTCCACCACCGCGCGGGTCTGACCGAAGTATTGGTCTGAGAGCACCAGCGCCGGCGTCTGCATCGCCTCGGCGAGATGCACCGCCCACTGGGTGGTGACGACGCAGTCGGCGATCGAGTTCGGTGCGACGACGACGCGGGGGGCGTCGCCGTGCAGGCCGTAGACCGCCATCAACAGGTCGCTCTGCTCGCTCTTCGCCGGAATGCCCGTCGAGGGGCCGCCGCGCATGACGTCCACCACCACGATCGGCACTTCGGATGCGACGGCCAGGCCGATCGCCTCGGTCATGAGCGCAAGCCCGGGCCCGGCCGTGGCGGTAATCGACGGCAATCCACCGTAAGACGCACCGATGATCATGTTCACCGAGGCGAGCTCGTCTTCCGCCTGGACCAGCACACCCCCGACTTCGGCAAGCGCCGGGGCGAGATACTCGAGCATCTCGGTCGCCGGCGTGATCGGATAGGCGGCGCAGAATCTCACCCCGCCGCGAACGGCACCGAAGCCCGCGGCCTGGTTTCCGCTCACGAGCCACCGCGATTTTGCCGCCGAGTCCGGTGGCGCCAGTGTGTAATCGCCGCCGATTTCCGCGGCCGCCGCGTAGCCCGCATCGACGGCCGCGAGGCTCGCCTTGAGGGTGTCGGCGCGCTTGCGGAGCGAGTGCTCGACGACTTTGGCCACTTCCGCTTTCGGCAGTCCAATGAGACCGGCCGCGACGCCGAGCGCGACCATGTTCGGCCAACTGCCAGGAATCGACTTGGCCGTGGCTTTCAACGGCACCGTCGCCTGACGCGCCGGAGACTTCACGTACACCTCGGGGACATCGCCCTGACCGGGATCGCCGACGACCAGGCTCCCGGCGTCGAGGGGCAGCTCGTCCGAAAAACGGTTGACGTTCTGCCAGTCGATCGCCAGCAGGACATCGAAGCGATCATCCAGGCCGTCGACCGGATGCGTGGCAATGCGCATCAGCGCAGCCGCCTCGCCCCCGCGAATCTGCGGCCCGCTGGATCGCACCATCAGGCCGTACCAGCCAGCCTTGGCCGCCGCCTCGAGCAGCATGTTGCCTGCAGTCATGACGCCCGCCCCGCCGCTTCCGGCGATGGCCACCGCGACACTCGTCCGGGCTGTTTCCTTTGCCATGCGACCTCCTCGTCGTGACGCCCTCACTCCCGGCGTCCCGGGTTGTTGTATTGCGTTGTTCTGAGATGGCTTGACTTTAATTACGCATTCCGGTACCGTAATGCTAAATTAAGGCTGTCCAGGAGTCAAGCGATATAGAAGCACCCCGGAAACGGACATCCGGAAAAGTGCCGGCCACGGTGGGCCGGACCCCAGGGAGAGGAGGTTGGATCGATGGCCAGTACGGCTTACCGCTGGATGATGACGGCGCCCAAGGCGCCCATGGTGCGCGAGGCCTTCGACCCGTCGCCGCAGGCCGGCGAAGCGGTGGTCGAGGTGGCCGGTTGCGGGGTCTGCCACACCGATCTCGGCTATTTCTACGACGGCGTACGCATCAATCACGCCCTGCCCCTGGCGCTCGGCCATGAAGTCAGCGGCCGTGTCACCGCCGCCGGCACGGGCGCCGAATCCTGGATCGGCAAGGCGGTCATCGTCGCCGCGGTCATTCCCTGCGGGGCGTGCGGCCCGTGTCAGCGGGGGCGTCCGAACATCTGCCGTAACCAGAAAATGCCCGGCAACGATATCCAGGGCGGGTTCGCGAGCCACATCGTCGTGCCCGCCAAGGGCCTCTGCGCAGTCGACGAAGCCCGGCTCGCCAAGGCGGGCATCGCGCTTTCGGACGTTTCGGTTGTCGCCGACGCGCTGACCACGCCCTACCAGGCAGTCAGCCGTGCCGGCGTCCAGCCCGGAACGCTTGCCGTCGTGATCGGCGCGGGCGGCGTCGGGGGATATTGCGTGCAAGTGGCGCAAGCCTTTGGCGCGGCCGTGGTCGCGATCGACGTCGACCCAGACAAGCTCGCCGCAATCAAGAAAGGCGGCGCCGCGCTCACCCTGAACGCCTGCGAGCTCGACGGCAAGGCGCTCAAGGGCGCGATCAGCGCGTTCGCGAAAGAGCAGAACCTGCCGACCACCGAGTGGTTCATCTTCGAGTGCTCGGGCACCGCCGCCGGCCAGCTGACCGCGTACGGGCTGCTCGTGCCCGGCGCCACGTTGAGCGTCGTCGGCTTCACGATGGACAAGGTCGAGGTCCGGCTTTCCAACCTGATGGCCTTCGACGCGCGCGCGATCGGCAACTGGGGCTGCCCGCCCGCGCTCTACCCGGCCGCGCTCGATCTCGCGCTCGACGGCAAGGTGAACGTGAAATCGTTCGTCGAAACGCATCCGCTCGCCGATATCAATAACGTCTTCGAAGCCGTGCATCACCGCAGCATCAAGCGGCGCGCGGTCCTGGTTCCCTGACTGGCCGCTGAACAATGCCCGCGATAGCGACTTCGATGAAGACAGCTGCGATGCGCAACAAAACCCGGTTTCACGAACAAGGGGGAAAGCCCCCTTCCCAGCCCGGCGCGTTGCATCGCGCCAGGCGTTCGTCGGCTCGGACGCGCGCAGGCGCGTCCTGCGAATTCCCGCCTCACCCCCCAATTGGAACAAGGGGCGAGCCCCTTGTACATCCCCCCGCCGCGCCCGCGCGGCGTCCTTCGATTCCTTGGTAACTCTGATCCAGGAGAGATCCCATGTCCGCACGTGAATTCAAGAACCACGATCTGTTCGAGGATTTCTCTAAGCCGGGTGTGCGCTTCGAGAAGCGCCCCGCCCGGACTCCCGACGGAAAGGTCGTCCCGGGCCTGTACAACGCCTGGATCTGGCTCGACAACCCGACCCAGTACAACTCCTACACCACCGAGATGGCGAAGGGCGTGATCCTCGCCCTCCGCGCGGCGTCCAATTCCCGCGACGTGAACTGCGTCGTCTTCACCGCCGTCGGCGACAAGGCGTTCTGCACCGGCGGCAACACGAAAGAATACGCCGAGTACTACGCCGGCCATCCGCAGGAGTACCGCCAGTACATGCGGATCTTCAACGACATGGTCAGCGCGATCCTCGCGTGCGACAAGCCCGTGATTTGCCGCGTGAACGGCATGCGGGTCGGCGGCGGACAGGAGATCGGGCTCGCCTGCGATTTCTCGATCGCCCAGGATCTCGCGCGGTTCGGCCAGGCCGGCCCGAAGCATGGCTCCGCACCCATCGGCGGTGCCACCGATTTCCTCCCGCCCGTCATGGGCGCCGATCGCGCCATGTGGGCGTGCGTGATGTGCGAGCCGTTCTCTGCGCACCGCGCCCACCACTGGGGCATGCTCGCCGAGATCGTTCCGGCGCTGAAGATCGACGGCAAGTTCGTGGCCAATCCGCTCGTCGAGACCCGGACGTTCACCGACGAGTACGGCCGCGTGATCTACGGCGCATTCAAGACCGGCGCTGCCGCCAAGGAAGGCAAGGCCATTCTGGCGAAGGGCACGGTCGACCTGTCGCTCCTCGACGAGAAGGTCGAGGAGTACTGCGCAAAACTTCTGCTCACGTTCCCGGACTGCACGATCAAGACGATCGAGGAACTGCGCAAGCCCAAGCTCGAGGCGTGGAACCGCAACAAGGAAAATCATCGCGCCTGGCTCGCACTCAACATGGTGACCGAGGCACGCTCGGGATTCACCGCGTTCAACGAAGGCACCAAGGAAGATCGCGAGATCGACTTCGTGCTGCTGCGCCAGAAGCTCGCGCAGGGCCAGAGCTGGGTCGGCGCGCTGCACGACGAAATCCAGCCGAAGGCGAAGAAGTGACGGCGAGCGCAGCGCGCCGTCATCCCCGCGGAAGCGGGGATCCAGTGGACGGAGGCCGAGCATGAGCGAAACACCCCTCAAAATCTGGCTCGACCGCGACGGCGCCCTGCTCCGCCTGCGGCTCAACCGGCCCAAGGCCAACGTGCTCGATGCCGAGATGATCGCGGCCGTCGCCCGCGCATTGGCCGAGTACGGCAAGCCGGGTGCGATCCGCGCGGCGCTCATCGACGCGAAAGGGCCGCATTTCAGCTTCGGCGCGAGCGTCGAGGAGCACCTTCCCGACCGGTGCGCGGACATGCTGAAGGCCCTGCACACCTTGCTCATCGCGATGCTCGAGTGGCCGCGTCCGATACTGGTGGCGGTGCGCGGCCAGTGCCTGGGCGGAGGATTGGAGTTCGCGCTCGCCGGCAGCATGATCTTCGCGGCCCCCGACGCGAAACTCGGCCAGCCCGAGATGAATATCGGCGTCTTCGCGCCGGCCGCGTCGTGCCTGCTGCCGTTTCACGTCAATCAATCGACGGCCGAGGATCTGCTCCTGTCCGGCCGATCGGTCGACGCCGAGGAGGCGCGCCGCATGGGGATCGTGTCGATCGTGGCGCCCGATCCCGAGGCCGCCGCACTCGAGTATTTCGACAAGCACCTGGCCGGGAAGAGCGCGGCGTCGCTCGGCTTCGCCGTGCGTGCCGCCCGCGAAGGATTGCTCCCGGAGGCAAAACGCCGTATCGCGGCAGTCGAACAGCAGTATCTGGACGGGTTGATGGCGACGCACGACGCGACCGAGGGCCTGCAGGCTTTCCTCGCCAAACGGGCGCCCACGTGGAAGCACGCATGACCGGGACCGGCCGCGCCCGGGTTACGCGGGCGGCCCGATGAGGAGGGATTACCCATGGCACTGAAAGAAATCGTCAAGCGCTGCGAGACGCTGTTCGAGGACCTGCACTTCAAGACGGTCCAGAACTGGAAGGCCGCCCAGCCCGGCCGCAAGGCCATCGGCTACATGCCGATCTACGTGCCGCGCGAGATCATCCACGCCGCGGGCATGCTCCCGGTCGGGATCTTCGGCGGCGGCGACCAGATCGAGGTGATCCAGGGCGACGCCTACTACCAGAGCTACATCTGCCGCATTCCACGCTCGACCATCGAGCTCGGCATGACGGGCCGGATCGACTGCCTGGACGGCATGCTCTTTCCGTCGATCTGCGACGTCATTCGCAACCTGTCCGGCATGTGGCAGATCATGTTCAAGGACAAGTACGTCCGCTACTTCGACGTCCCGCAGAATTACATGGACAACGTCGGCGGCGAGTACTACGTCCACGAGATGCAGATCCTGCGTGACGACCTCGCGAAGCTGGGAGGGCGGGAGATCACGGACGACGCCCTGCGCGCCTCGATCAAGGTCTACAACGAGAATCGCCAGGCGGTCCGTGACCTCTACGACTACCGTGCCCAGAAACCCTGGCAGGCGCCGACCTCGGAGGTCTACCTCGTCAATCGGGCCGGCATGATCCTGCCGCCCGAAGAGCACACGTTGCTGGTGCGCGAATACATCGCTGCGGCCGACGCCGAGCCACGTCCGAAACGGGACAACGCGCGCGTCGTTCTGACCGGATCGTTCTGCGAGCAGCCGCCGCTCGGCCTCATCAAGTCGATCGAGATGGCGGGCTGCTACATCGTCGACGACGATTTTCACCTCGTCGCGCGCTGGAACCTCGACGACGTGGAAGTCGACGGCGATCCGCTGTGGGGCCTCGCGAAGAGCTTCCTGCACCGGTCGGCGGACACCTCGTCCAAGTACTCGGTACGCCGCGAGGACAAGGGCAAGTTCCTGCTGGAATCGGTGCGGAAGTACAGGGCCGAAGGGGTCATCTTCGCTGCCGCGTCCTTCTGCGACCCGGCGCTGCTCGAACGCCCGATGCTCCTGGAAATCCTGAAGAAGCACGGCATTCCTGCGACCGCCTTCAAATTCGCCGAAAACACCGGCCAGATGGCTCCGATCCGGGAGCAGGCCGGCACGTTCGCCGACTCGATCAAACTCTGGAGCGCCGCATGAGCACCGTCAACACCACCGCCCAACCCGGCAAAAAGCCGGCCCCGAAGACCGTCCAGAAAGAGGACGCCATGTGGCTGCAGAAGGAGATGATCAACAGCAACTATCACGATCTCGCCATCGCGCACGACGTGGGCCGCAAGGTCTCCGCGACGTTCGTGCCCGGCAATCTGAACGAGCTCCTGATGTGCTTCGATTTCGCGCGCAGTCTGCCGGAGACGAATGCGTTGCAGAACGGCATGCGCAAGAAGTCCGGCAAGATGATCATGGACGCCGAGCGTGACGGGCATTCGGAGGACGTCTGCACCTACGTCAAAGCCGATCTCGGCATGATGATGGGCGGCGAGATCGGGCCGACCGGCGAGAAGCTGCCGGTGCCGGACGTGCTGCTCCTTTCCTACACGGGCTGCTTCACCTTCATGAAGTGGTTCGAGCTGGTGCGCCAGAAGTACGACTGCGAGACGACCATGCTGCACGTGCCCTATCAGGGCGACGGCAAGATCAACGAGAACATGGTGCAGTACGTCGTCAAACAGCTGAAGGAAGAGGTCATTCCGACACTCGAGCGCGTGTCGGGCGTGAAGTTCGACATCGACCGGCTGCGTCAGAACATGAGGGAGTCCGCGAAGGCCGAGGAGGATCTCGTCGCGGTCCTGCAGTCCGCGAAGAATCGCCCCTCCCCGATCGACGGCTATTTCGGCGGCGTCTATTACATCGGTCCCATCTTCACTGCGTTCCGCGGCACGCCGGAAGCCACCAAGTTCTACAGTGTGCTGCGCGGCGAGATCGAGGAGCGCGTGCGCCAGAAGAAAGGCCCGATCACGCCGGACGGCGAGATGACCGAGGAGAAATACCGCCTGGTGGTCGAGGGGCCGCCCAACTGGACCAGCTTCCGCGAGTTCTGGAAGATGTTCTACGAAGATGGCGCAGTAGTGGTCGCGTCGACCTACTCGAAAGTCGGGGGTGTCTACGACTTCGGCTTCCGCCACAATCCGGACGAGCCGCTCGAGTCGCTCGCCCGATACTGCCTGGGCTGCTACACCAACCTCAATTTCACGCAGCGGATCGACATGATCTGCAAGTACATCGAGGAGTACCAGGCCGACGGCCTCCTGATCAATTCGATCAAGAGTTGCAACAGCTTCTCGGCCGGACAGCTTCTCATGCTGCGCGAGGTCGAGAAGCGCACCGGCAAGCCCGCCGCCTTCGTCGAGTCGGACCTGGTGGATCCGCGCTACTTTTCGGGGGCCAACATCAAGAACCGGCTGGAGAGCTACTTCCAGATGATCAACCAGAAGCGCCGCGCCACCGCGGCCGCGCACTGAGAGGGCGACGGCCATGCGGCTCTTCATCGGCATCGACCTCGGCTCGACGACCACCAAGGCGGTGGTGATCGACGAGGACCGTAACATCCTCGGGCGCGGCATCACCAATTCGCGCTCGAACTACGATACCGCGGCGGCGATCGCCAGGAACGAAGCGCTCGTCGGCACGCGCTTTCAGCTCTTCCGCGACGCACTCGGGCGAACGAAGGCGTTGAACGGAAATCTCGACATCTTCATCGAGCAGCTCGAGCGCGATTTCCGGCACGAGCAGTTCATCGAGCAGCTCGCCGACCTCGAGGAAGTCTGCCAGCGCAACGCCGAAGGGCGTTTCGGCAAGGACACCGCCCGCGTCAAGGAAGCGCTCGGCGAGACCTTCAAGCGGTTGCGGGACGAGGCGCATGAGATCTTCGCACCGGGCGCAAAGCGGAAGAGCGATTTCTTCCGCGACATCGCGGGAAGCCGGTATCTCGCGCTCGGCGAGGCGGTCGCGAAGGAGGCCGAGGTCCGCTACGACCACCTGCTCAATGTCTTCGACCGCTCGATCATCGAGGTCGAGAACCGCGTCTACGGCGATTCGATCCGCCATCACCTCCTCAAGGCGCTCGACCGCGCGTTCATCGCGCTTCCGGACACGGCCAGCAGACGCGAGAAGGTGAGCGAGCCCATCAAGGGCATTCTCGACACCGTGATGGAGGAAACCTACGTCGTCGGGACGGGGTACGGCCGGGCGCGGCTGCCGTTCTCGAAGGAGCACGTCCGGTCCGAGATCCTCTGCCATGGTCTCGGGGCGCACGTGATGTACCCGGGCACCGCGACGGTGCTCGACATCGGCGGCCAGGACACGAAGGCGATCCAGGTGGACAAGGCCGGCATCGTCGAGAGCTTCCAGATGAACGACCGCTGTGCGGCAGGGTGCGGGCGCTACCTCGGCTACATCGCCGACGAGATGAACCTCGGCCTGCACGAGCTGGGGCCGCTCGCAATGAAAGCCACCAAGGCGATCAAGATCAACTCGACCTGCACGGTGTTCGCCGGCGCCGAGCTGCGCGATCGCCTGGCGATCGGCGACCGGCGCGAGGACATCATGGCGGGCCTGCACCGCGCGATCATCCTGCGCGCGATGTCGATCCTCGCGCGCTCCGGCGGCATTCGCGACGAGTTCACTTTCACCGGCGGCGTCGCCAAGAACGAGGCGGCAGTGAAGGCGCTGAACGATCTCGTGACGGAAAACTACGGAAAACTGACGTTGAACATCAACCCCGACTCGATCTATACCGGTGCGCTCGGCGGCGCGACATTCGCCTGGCGCGCGGTCGTCGAGGAAGGCAAGGAAGCGGAGGCCCGGCAATGAACCCCATCCACACGGTAGGCATCGACATCGGCTCCGGGGTCGTGAAGACGACGCTCTTCAGGAGCGAAGGCGACCGGCACGAGTGGCTCGCGAAGCGTGCCGAGCGGATCCGCAAGCGCGACCCCCTGGAGCTCGCCCAGCAGGGATACGAGGACGTGCTCGCCGACGCCAAGGTGGCAGCGAACGACGTCGCGTACATTGCGACGACCGGCGAGGGCGAGAACGTCAAGTTCGCGACCGGCCACTTCTACTCCATGACCACGCATGCGCGCGGCGGCGTCTTTCTCGACCCGGAAGCGCGCGCAGTCATGGACATCGGCGCCCTGAACGGGCGGGCCATACGTGTCGACGAGCGCGGCAAGGTGCTCGCGTACAAGATGACGAGCCAGTGTGCTTCCGGCTCCGGCCAGTTCCTCGAGAACATCGCGCGCTATCTAGGCGTGGCGGTCGAGGAGATCGGCTCTCTCTCGAAAACCTCGCAGGAACCCGAGAAGGTCAGCTCGATCTGCGCAGTGCTCGCCGAGACGGACGTGATCAACATGGTCTCGCGCGGGATCGCGACCCCCGACATCCTGAAGGGCATCCATCTCTCGATGGCTTCGCGGGTCGTGAAACTGCTCAAGGCCACTGGCATCACCGGCGGCCACGTGCTGCTCACGGGCGGCCTGGCGCTCGACACGGGCCTGCTGGCGGCGATTCAGGAAGAGATGGTGAACGAGAAGGTCAACCTGGACGCGGCGAGCCACCCCGATTCGATCTACGCCGGCGCGATCGGCGCCGCGCTGTGGGGCGCCTTCCGGCATGAGAAAATCCAGGAGCTGCAGAACCGGGCCGCGGCTTAGGGTGCCTGGGTGCGGAGTGATTTTCTGAATTTCCCCTCCTCTCCGAGGAGGGGTGGCGCCGGAGGCGCCGGGGTGGTGCGGGTCCCTGCAGAACCACCCCGGCTGCTACGCAACCACCCCTCCTTGAAAAGGACGGGGAAGAGACTTCGACCAAGGAGACCACCATGGCACTGATGATCACCACCGACTGCACTTCGTGCGATGCCTGCCCGTCGGCGTGCCCGAACGAGGCCATCTCCTCGGGGAGCCCCTACGTCATCGACGCATTGAAATGCACCGAATGCGTCGGCGCGCACGATGAGCCGCAATGCCGGCTGGTGTGCCCGGCCGACTGCATTCCCCAGAATCCCGACTTCGCGGAAACGCCGGAAGAGTTGCATGCCAAGTACGAGAGCCTGCACGGCTGAGGACGCCGGGCGGCTAGCAGCATGTTGAAAAACTCCGCGCTCGGACGCAGGGGATATACAAGGGCAGGTGGGAAGGGAAGGGTCCCACCCCTTCCCTGGCCCCTTGTTCGTTGCGGGGGATATACAAGGGGGCTTTCCCCCTTGTTCGTGCGACCGGGGTTTGCCCTGCATGCGGAATTCTCCAGTCGAAGCCGCCGTGGCGGGCATTTTTCAACACCCTGCTAGAGGGTCACGGAGCCGCCATCCACGGCGAGCGTCTGCGCGGTAACGAAGTCGCTGGCCGACGAGGCGAGAAACACGAGCGCACCCAGGAGATCGTCGGGCTTGCCAGCGCGAGGCATGGCGCGGGTGCGGATCACTTTCTCGCTCGGTGCCAGGTTGTGCGGGTGGTCGATCACCGATGGACTCTCGATGAGTCCCGGCGCGAGCGTGTTCACGTTGACTCCGTGCGGCCCCAGCTCGCGGGCGAGCGAGCGCGTGAGTCCGAGGATCGCCGCCTTGGAGGTCACGTAGGCGAGCATTTCTGGCATGCCCTTGTAGGCCGTTCCGGAACCGATATTGATGATCTTGCCGCGCCGCGCCTCGATCATCATCGGGGCGAGGTGCTTGGCCATGAGAAACGGCCCCCGCACGTTCACCGCCATCACCCGGTCCCAGAGTTCCGTCGGGTAAGCGTGAAACGCGAGCGCCGGAAGCTCGGCGAAGAGCGCAGCGTTGTTCACCAGGATCCCGACCGGTCCGAGCGCCTCGCGCACGTCCTGTGCGAACTTGGCAACGCTGGCTTCGTCGCTGACGTCGACCTTGAAGCTCTGCGCACGACGACCGAATTTATCGCGTAACGCCTTGGCGGTTTCCGCCCCGTCACGAATGTCGGCGATGGCGATATCCGCGCCCTCCGCAGCCAAGGCCTCGCAGAACGCACGCCCGAGGCTGTACGCCCCGCCGGTGACCACCGCGATTTTTCCTTCGAGTGCCGGCATGCGACTGTCCTCCTGCGCAGGTTCAATTGCGCAACAGGATAATCGATCGCAGCGAATTTCTCCCCTCCTCTCCGCGGGTGAGGCGGGGTTTCGAAGCACGTGCCTGGGCACGTGCGAGCCGCCGAACGCCCGAAGCCTCCGTGCTTCGGGCCAGGCGGGGTGGCGCCTAAGGCGACGGGGTGGTGGCTGCGGTCGATAAACCACCCCGGCTGCTACGCAGCCACCCCTCCTTGAAAAGGAGGGGAAAAACCGATTGCACCGCTGCCCGAGTTTGCTCTTAGCGGGAAGGGGGGGTAACGGGGGGGGAAACCAGCCGGTTCCCCCCTGTTCGTAACGTTCCGCCCGTTAACCTGGAAGAACTTCCAGCGTTCACGCTACCGCAACGTCTTGACGAAACCCAGCCTCTGCGCCTGCTCGAAGCCGGCGCCGTAGAGAAATCCGAGCAGCTCGAAGTTGCGACTCGACACGACGGTCTCGACGCGCTCCACGCGCAGGGCCTGCAGATTCACGAAGAGTTGCGAGAGCAACGCGTGGCCGATGCCGTGATGCGCGTAGTCGGGGTCGACGCCGATGGTGTCGAGCACCGCGACCGGCTCGGTACGGCCGAAGTCGCCGAAGTCCGTGCTGGCGGTCACGAAGCCCGCCACGATGCCGTCCACTCGCGCGGTGAGCGACACCCGCACCGCGGAGTCGTTCAGGGCCTCGTCGAGCATCAGCTTCACGAACTCGGCACGATTCTGCCCGCTCGTGCGGCGATCGATGCGCAGAATGTCGGGCACGTCGTTGGCTTGCAGCGTTCGCACGTCGGCCTGGTCGCGGGCCAGCGCCTCGTAATCGTTCTGATTCTGGGCGCCGTAGTCGATCTCGTTCGACCAGCTCTCGCGCTCGGGTGTCGCCACGCTTTCGGCGCGTGGATCGACGATCTGCCCCCCGTGGACGGAACAGTCGAGGATGAGATTCCGCCCCAGGCGGAATCCGGCATGGGCGAGGAACCGCAGCATGTCGTGGCGTGTCCAGGCCGTCCCCGTGCGGATCTCCGGAACGCCCTGCTTCCTTGCCTCGTCCTCGAGCGCTTGCATGAGCTGCGTGCCGATGCCCGTGCCGCGACCGTCAGGGTGCACCGCGATGGATTCCAACCGCAGGGCCGGCGCGGCGCGACCGAACTGGCCGTGGAGCCGGCGCGCGAGCACGTACCCGAGCAGCCCCTTCGGTCCGTCGATGGCGAATTGCACATGGAGCGCAGGCTCGTCGATCGCGATGCGCAGCCGCCGCTCGAAGTACGCGCGGCGGGAGCGCCCCATGATCGCGGCGTCGATCGCGACGACTGCGTCGAGATCCTTGGCGGACAGGCGCCGGATCCGGGTGCCGGCCTCCGGAGCGGCGGTATGCCGGACTGTTTGCTTTGATTTCGAAGCAGTTTTAGCTCTGGCTGGAACCACGATCGCTGCCTCCTCACTGGACGAGATGGACGCGGCGGCATGCCGCAGGCTTTAATGCGTATTGTGGTACCATAATACGTATTTAATCCCTTCCCGTCAACCGGACGGGCTCAAATTCGGGGCACAGTGTAATATGGCATTCCAATGCCGATTTTGAATTCCGACCCCTCCGGCCGGCGCTCGAAACCCGCTGCGTCCGGGTCCGGGGACACCATGCCCGGATCCGCAGATCTCCGGGTGCGGCTGGTGCAGTCGGAAGATCTCGACCGGATCATCGCCATCGACACGCACGTCACCGGCGTCGAGAAAACCGACTACTGGTACGAAGTGTTCCACCGCTACGGAGCGCGCAGCCCGCGCCAGCGCTTCTTCTTCGTCGCCGACGTCGGCGGCGAAATCGAAGGCTACGTCATCGGGGAAGTGCGCGACTGGGAATTCGGTTCGCCCCCGTGCGGCTGGGTGTTCGGCATCACGGTGCGCCCCGACGCACGGCTCGGCGGGATCGGCGCGGCACTGCTGGCGACGATCTCCGACGCGTTCCGGCGCACGGGCGTCACGAAAGTGCGCACCCTGCTTGCGCGCGACAACCACTTGATCCTCTCGTTCTTCCGCAGCCAGGGCATGATGGCCGCGCCGTTCATCCCGCTCGAGCTCGACCTGGACTGACGCGCGATGAAACTCCAGAAGAGTACCAGCCTCGCCCTCTACAGTGTCCTCGAGGCCGCATCCCATCCGGACCGGCAGATCGCGGCCGCCGAGATCGCCGAGAAATACGGCGTCTCGCCGCACCATCTCGCGAAGGTGCTGCGCGAGCTCGGCCGCGCCGGAATCGTCGAATCGGCCCGCGGCGTGGGCGGCGGCTATCGGTTCAGCGGCAACGCCCGGCGGCTCACGCTGATGGACGTGATCGAGATCTTCGAGGACATCGGCGCGCGCTCCCCCGAGGAGCAAGGCGAACCGGTCACCGAAGTCGGCACGGCGCTCGGCCGGGTGCTGTCCGAGATCGACGAGATCGCGCTGGCCACGTTCCGCTCGATCACCATCGATACGATGCTGAAGCTCGTCGACGGCGCACGCCGCGCGGCGCGCAGTGCTGCACAGCAGCCCGAGAACTCGCCGGCCTGACGGCGCAATTCCGCAGGATTTAATCCGCATCAAGGTCTCCGGCCGCCCGGCCGGAGAGCATCGTTTTCACATCCGCCGCCGCGCCTCACGGTGCGGCACTTTCACGGCGGATGCGAGGAGGATGCGATGACGTCGCCACGGCCCGGCGAGCTGAAGCTCAAGAACCTGTTCCAGGACGGCACGATCGGCCGTTTCAAGAGCACCAACCGGATCAAGTACGGCGCGTGCTGCGTGTCGAACTACAACACGCGCGACGGATTCATCACCGCGCGCGAGCTCGCGCGAATGAAGGTAATCGCTCAGACAGGGTGCGGAATCATCACCAATCAGGGGGCCTATCCAGATCCTCTCGGCGAGGGCAAGGCGTACTTCCGGCAGATCGCGATCTACGACGACAAGTTCCTCCCGCAATTCGAGGCGATCGCCGGCTACATCCACGACGCGGGGGCGATCGGCATTCAGCAGATCCTGCACGCCGGGCGCTACGGCGGCATCGATCTCGGCTACTGCATCCAGCCCTCCGACGTGCCGCAGACCCTCCCGCACTTCCGTCCGCCGCGCGTATTGACGAAGGAAGAGATCCGCGCGATCGTGCAGCAGCATGCCGACGCCGCGAGGCGCTCGATCAAGGCGGGCTTCGAGGGCACCGAGGTCACGAGCTTCATGGGCTACCTGCTCGCCACGTTCAACTCGAAGTTCACGAACCAGCGCACCGATGATTACGGCGGCTCGCTCGAGAACCGCGGGCGCTTCATGCGCGAGCTGATCGACGCGATCAAGCAGGCGACACCCGACAACCCGCTCATCGTGCGTCTCAATGGCGCCGAGCTGATGGACCGCTGGGGCGGCAACACCGAAGAAGAGTGCTTCGAGCTCATGCAGCAGGCTGCCGATTGCGGTGTCGACATGATCAGCGTCACGGTCGGCTGGCAGGAAGCGCCCGACTCCTCGATCGGACGCGACATTCAGCCCGGGCACTGGAACTACCTGGCGGCGCGCGCGAAGAAGATGCTCCCCGACGTCCCCATCACCTACGGCGTGCGGCTCCCCGACCCGCGCATGGCCGACCAGTGCATCGCCGACGGCGAGTTCGATTTCTGGGAGGTGTGCCGGCCGCTTCTCGCCGATCCGGATCTCGTGCACAAAGCCGCCGAGGATCGGCTGGACGAGGTGCGCCGGTGCATCGGCTCGCTCAACTGCCTGTCGCGACTCTTCCGTGACCTTCCGTACACCTGCACGATGAATCCCGCCCTCGGCCACGAAGTGGAGCCCGAGTACCACGTGACGCCGGCGGCCGTGAAGAAACGCGTGATGGTGATCGGCGCAGGTCCGGCAGGGATGGAATGCGCCATCACGGCCGCGAAGCGCGGCCACCAGGTGACGGTGCTCGAAAAGTCGGACCGGATCGGCGGCAATCTGCTCGCCTACGCGAGCCGCGATCTCGCCCGCCCCGACGATCTGCTGAGTATCGTGCGCCACTACGAAGTCATGGCACGGAAGCTCGGCATCGAGCTCCGGCTCGGGACCGAGGCGAACGCGAAGCTCATGCGCAGCGTCCTCCATCAGTACGACGTTGCGGTGGTCGCCGCAGGCGCGCGCATCGACATGGACGCTTTTCGCTCGATCGAGGGGCATGAGAGGATTCTCGACGGGCTGGCGGTCGCAAGCGGCGCCATTGCTGCCGGCCAGCGTGTCGTCGTTATCGGCGGCGGCAAG
>JAABRB010000175.1 GCA_011391185.1 Betaproteobacteria bacterium | reverse complement strand
TTCCTCCTTGCGCACCGTCTCGAACCGCTGCAGTGCACCGGGCACAGAGTCAGTGGCAGCGAGTGCGTCCACGAGTGCGATGGCGTCTTCCATCGCAAGCTTGGTGCCGGAGCCGATGGAGTAATGGGCAGTGTGCAGCGCATCCCCGATCAGCACGATGTTCCGGAAGTGCCAGTGGTCGTTCCGGATCATCGGGAAGCTGCGCCACATCGATCGGTTCGTCAGCAGCCGGTGCCCATCGAGCTCCTCGGCGAAGAGCCGTTCGAGATAGGCGACGCTCTCCGTCTCGGTCGCCCGGTCGAGCCCGGCCCCGCGCCAGGTCTCCTCATCGCATTCCGGCACCCATGTGCTGTGGCCCGCCCGGTACTGGTAGGCGCCCAGGATCCACACGCCGTGCTCGTTCTCCTTGAAGCAGAACGTGAACGCCGGGAGCGACAGGGTGCTCCCGAGCCAGCAGAACCGGTTTCTCCGCCAGTCGATGTGCGGCCGGAAATGTTCCGCGTAGCGTTCGCGGATCTGGCTGTTGATGCCGTCGGCGGCGATGATCACGTCCCGATCCCGCAGCGCCGAGAGGTCGGTGATCTCGTGCTGGAACACGAGCTCGACGCCGAGGCTGCGTGCGCGTTCCTGCAGCAGCATGAGAAGTCGCTTGCGCTCCATGCCGCAGAATCCGTGACCGCTGGAGCGGAGTCGCTCGCCCCGGACCAGGATCTCGATGTCGCCCCAGTAGGCGAACTCGCTCGTGATGGCGGCGTAGCTCTCCGGATCGCGCGCCCTGAAGTTTCCGAGCGTCTCGTCGGAGAAGACCACCCCGAAACCGAACGTGTCGTCGGGCCGGTTCCGCTCGTAGACCGTGATGACGTGGGCCGGGTTGGCCCGCTTCATCAGGATCGCGAAGTACAGCCCGCCCGGTCCGCCGCCGACCACGGCAATCTTGAGCGGACGCTGAGCAGGGGCGCTGGGCATGTCGACTTTCCTTTCCTCCGGACCGGCAGACTCGCGCGTCGCGACGCCCGACCGGCGGTGCTTGCAGTTATATTCCAAGTCATATATCGTTTCAAGCACCAGGCGTGTCCACGCGCCGGATCTCGACGCGGAGGGACTTCCGCGAGCGATACCGGGAGTCGCACCCATGTCATCCACGTACGAGCCCTCGCCCGACGCACTGCCGTCCTCGCGTGCCCATATCGTAGCGATTCAGAACGCGCGGAAACGTGTTGCGTTCGAGCGCGCGAAGACCATCCCCTGGTATCGCGGGAAGCTGGAGGGCATCGACACTGCACGGCTCGACGATCCCGAGGTATGGCAGCGGATTCCCATCCTTACCAAGGACTCGCTGCGTGCGCTGGACCACCAGGCGTTCATGCGGGAGTTCTGCGCCGCGCCGCCGACTGACATCGCGGAATACTGGCGGTCCGGTGGCACGACGGGCAGCCCCGTCTTCTACCCGCGCACTTTCGACGACGTGCGATACGGACTGGTCTCGTGGGGCCGGTCGTTTCCCTGTATCGGCCTCGGCAGCGGCGACCTGTGTCACATCGCTTTTCCAATCGGCATCCATCCTGCGGGGCAGGTGTGGGCGCGCAGCGCGCAGCTGTTCAAGGTCGGGATGGCGTGGGTGGGCGCGGGGAACGCCATGCCCTCGATCGCGCAACTCGACCTGATTCAGTCGCTGCGGCCCACGTGCTTCATGGGCATGAGCAGCTTCGCGCTGCACCTCGCGAACCTCGCGGAGGCCAAGGGCATCGATCTTGCGTCGTCAAGCGTGAAGACGATCATCTGCTCGGCGGAGACGCTTTCCGCGGCAAAACGGGAGAAGCTTTCCCGCATGTGGGGCGCGCAAGTTTTCGACGTGTTCGGTATGAGCGAAGCCGGGCTGATGGGTGCGGAGAACGCCGCGCACGACGGCATCCATATCTGGACCGATCTTTTCTACGTCGAGGTGGTCGATCCGGATACCGGCCGGCAAATGCCCGCGGGCGAGGTCGGCACGTTCTGCGTCACCCCGCTCTGGACCAATCATGCAACCCCCTTGCTGCGCTGGAACTCCGGCGATCTCGTGAGCATGATCGACCGCTCGGCCGGCAGCGGCCCATTCGCGGAGCTGTTCCCGGTGATCCGCCACGCGAGCCGGACCACGGGGTTCTTCAAGATCCGCGGCGTCAACGTGAATCACGCAGAGTTCGAGGACTTCATTTTCCGGAACCCGTCGGTGACCGACTTTCAGGCCGTGCTCGAGACCGACCCGGCGACGGATCTCGAACAGCTGCGCGTGCTCATCGAAGTCAAGCGTGATCTCGATCCGCAGGCGGTTGCCGGGACGGTTCGCGAGGACGTGAAGCGCACATTCGAGGTGGTTCCGCTCATCGACGTTCTCGCGCTCGGTACCCTCGCGGCCGAGTTCGAGCGGAGCGTCAAGGCTCCGCGGTTCGTAGACCGGAGGGGATGAGAAGATCCGGTAGATCACGAACGGCGGGAGCTTCGTGGGAGGCAAAAAGTCGGAAGGTTACGAACAGGAGGGAACCCGCAGGTTCCCTCAGAAGCAATACCGATAGGTTACGAACAGGTGGGAACCCGCAGGTTCCCTCCCGTTACCCTCCTTCCTGCCAAGAGCAACTCCGTGCGGTGGGGTACGTGGTTTTCCCCTCCTTTTCAAGCGGTGGCTGCGTAGCGGTCGGGGTGGTTATGCGGGGTCAGCCGCATTCCGCAAGCCCAACGGCGCTGTTGGCGGTATTCTTTGCGGCCAATGAGGCATTTCTCGAATCGTCAGCGCCCGCTCCATCTCAGCCCGTATCCGCTCGAAAGGTTGCCGCGCGCGCCGACGAGCGATACGGCACTCGCGGCGGCGCGCAGGATTTCGCACGAGCAGGCCGCGGAGCCGGGCAACAAGCTGGCCGAGATCTGCCGTGATTACAGCGGCATCTACGAGCAGTTCCGCGCCGGTGATCCTGCCGCCGAGCACGCGCCCTATTTCGAGTCGTCCCGCGAGCGCGCGAACGAGTTGAAATCCCTCGCGCTGTTTTTCGATGCCACGCTGGCCGGTGCGTGCGAAATTCCCGACCTCGCGCGGCTCGACGACAGCACCGCGGGACACAGCCACGCTCTGGTGGTTGTCGTCGAGTACAACGATCACGTCGAGGACGACAGCCCGGTCCGGGATCTGATCCGCGGCAGCGACGGGGCGGCGGCACGGCTGCGCGCGGGCGAGGTCGCTGTCGTGGTCTCGGCCTATCTGCGACAACTCGGCTACGCCGCGACCGCCCATACGCCCTACGTCGGAGAGGTGGCGTTGCCGGTGCTCGCCGTGCAGGCCGGCCTTGCGCGAATCTCCGGTGATTCGTTCGAGGCACCGTTCATCGGTTCGCGATTCGCAATCGCAGCGGTGACGACCGGGCTCGAAGTCGCACCGGATCAACCGCTCGCACCGCAGCGACCGTTCGAGGGCGGCGTCGCCTGGTGGCTGGGTGTCGGCGGCACCGAGACATGGTGGAACCGGCGGGCGCGGCAACGCAGACCCGGCGAGTGGGGCCGCTACCCGATGGAGACCGTCAAGCGGGTCGATGAGACGACCACGCTGATCATCGACGACGAAGTGCCGCGCCTCGCCAAACGCTCGAACGGGTTCTACCGCGGGCACAAGGGCGATTTCGGGCCGAAGGCGCAGCGCGAATTCTGGCGCTTCGCCACCAAGACCCCGGTCGGGACAGCACTCGTCGACATCCAGGCCGCGCAGATGCGCCACCAGGATGGGGCGGTTGCGCCGCAGGTCGACCCCGCGAGCCTCGATCCGGAGCGCAATCGCCGCGCACTGAAGACACTCATGCACCACCTCGGCGCGGATATCGCGGGCACCTGCGAGGCGAAGCGCTACGTCTGGTATTCGCACGATTTCAAGGGCCAGCCGATCGAGATCTATCACCAGAGCGCGGTGGTCGCCGTCATCGACCAGGGCTTCGAGACGATGGAAGGCGCGTCCGGCGACGACTGGGTGAGCGGCACGCAAAGTTTTCGCGCCTATACGCGCGGCGGCCAGATCGCCGCGGTGACGGCGGCCTACGTGCGCAGCCTCGGCCACTCCGCGCGCGCGCAGACGAACGCACACTCGGACGTGGTCCAGACGCCGCTGGTGGTGCTCGCAGGCCTGGGCGAGATGTCGCGCATCGGCGAAACCGTGCTGAACCCGTTCCTCGGGCCGCGCTCCAAATCGGTGGTGATGACGACGAACATTCCCCTCGCATGGGACAAGCCGATCGATTTCGGCCTGCAGGACGCCTGCTCGAAGTGCATGAAATGCGCGCGCGAATGCCCGTGCGATTCGATCACGTACGGCGGCACGGTCATGTTCAACGGCTACGAGCAGTGGAAGCAGGATGTCCAGCGCTGCACGGTCTACCGGATGACCAACGTGGGCGGCGCCGCGTGCGGCCGCTGCATGAAGATGTGCCCGTACAACAACGAAGGGCTCGCCGTGCATCGGCTGCTGCTGTGGGTCGCGACACGCATCCCGGCGAGCCGCGCACTCCTTGCCCGCCTCGACGACCGGGTCGGCAATGGCGAGATCAATCCCGTCAAGCGCTGGTGGGCCGATATCGAGATGATCGGCGGCAAAGCGGTTGTGCCGAAGCACGTCAATCGGCGCGGACTCGATCGCGCGAAGGGTTTCGCGAAGAAGGCAAGCCACCGAGTCTCGTACGTCAATGCCGACATGCTTCCGCCCCCCAACTGGCGCGAGGCGTTTCCGGTCGATCGCGCCGCTGCACTTGCCGCAGCCGAGCGGCTCGAGACGCCGGCGGAGGCGCGCGAACGCGTCCGCCGGCATGGTGCGAAACCGGCGCACTACATCCAGACGCCGCTCGCCGAGATCGATCCAGCGCGCAAGGCGTCGTGAGCGTGTTGAACGCCGCCGTCGAGATCCTGCGTCGTGGTAGTGCACCCGAGATGGCCGGGCGCACGGCACTCATCTGCGGCGACGAGCGGGTGATGTATGGCGAGCTGGTCGAGCAGGTTAATCGGGCCGCCAACGCTTTCGGTGCGGTCGGCATCACGCGCGGCGACCGGGTGGCGCTGCTGCTGGACGACGGCCCGCTCTATGTCGCCGCACTGCTCGGTCTGATGCAGCGTGGAGCGGTGGCGATCCCGCTGAACCCGAAGCTCAAGCGTAACGATTACGCATTCGTCCTGGGCGATGCGCAGACCGCACTCTTCGTCCTGGGCGACGGCTACCGGGACGTGGTCGGCGACCTGGGCGATGCCGCAGTGCTGGCCGCGACGGGCGCGTCCGACTCGTTCGAGGCACTGGTGGCGAATGCTTCCGACACCGCCGAGCCCGCGCCGACTTCTGCCGATGACGAGGCGTTCTGGCTCTTCTCATCGGGCACGACCGGCCGCCCGAAAGGCATCATCCACAGTCATCGCAACGCCGTGCACGCGAGCAAGATCCTGCGCGAGGTGCTCGCCCTCGATCACCGCGCCGTCGTGCTCGCATCATCCAAGCTCTTCTTCGCGCTGGCGCTCGACAATGCACTATTCGGACCGCTCTCCCTCGGCGCAACAGCGGTGATCCAGCCGGGCGTTCCCGATCCGGAAACCGTCGCGCGACAGGTCGCGGCGCTGCAGCCGACCGTGCTCTTCACCGTGCCCACCTTCTACCGCCGGCTGCTTGCGTTGGACGAGGCGGCACTGCGGCCGTTCCGGACGCTCGCCTATCCGATGGCCGGCGGAGAGCGGATCCCGGACGAACTGGCAAGGCGTTGGCGCGCGGCAGTCGGCACCGAGCTGTTGTCGATCTACGGCGCGTCGGAGACGTTCTGCAATGTCTTCGCCACTTTTCCGGGCGACGTTCGCGGCGGCAGCGTGGGCAAGGCGCTGGAAGATGTCGAATGCCGGCTGCTCGATCGCGACACGGGAGAGCCGGCCGGCGCGGAAGGCGGAATCCTGTGGGTGCGCCATCCCTCGCTCGCGCTGCGCTACCGCAGCGACGCCGCGACCGGGAAGGCGTTTCGCGATGGCTGGTTCTGCACGAACGATCTCTTCACCGTCGACGCCGAAGGGTACTGGTACTACCAGGGGCGCGCCGATGAGTTGCTGAAGGTGGCGGGGCAGTGGGTCAAGCCGACCGACGTCGAGGACGTGGTCATCGGCGCGCCGATCGAAGACGCCGCATGCGTCGTGGTTCCCGATGCCGACGGTTTCGAGCGGCTCGCGCTGTTCGTGGTTTCGGACGATGCGGAGGCCGCGCTATCGATCGCGGCCGAACGTGCGGCACGTGAGCTTCCTCGCCATGCCCAACCGCGCTGGATCCGCGCGGTCGACGTGCTGCCGCGCACCTCGACCGGGAAGGTGCAGCGCTTCGCGCTGCGCGAGTGGTTGCTCGCCGAGCTGCGCGGGTAGAGAGTAGGTTCTTCATTCATCCCCTCCTTGAAAAGGAGGGGATGAATAAAGAATTTTCCCCTCCTCTCCGAGGAGGGGTGGCGCCGCAGGCGACGGGGTGGTGAGCAGCCTCGATCAATGCGGTAACCACCCCGGTTGCTGCGCAACCACCCCTCCTTGAAAAGGAGGGGAAAAACCGAACAGCTTCCGGGATTGCGTTCAGCCTTGTTGAACGGCGACCGGCGCGCCACCGCGTGCCGAGGATTCGAGCATCGCTTCGATGAAACACTGAACCCGCAGCGCTTCCGGCCCCCCCACCGGCGGCGCGCGGCCCGACTCGACCGCGTCGCAGAAATCGGTGATCAACGCCTGATGCCAGTCGTGCGGGAAGTCCATCGGGTTCGCGCCGGCGCCGGCAAGCCCGGCCTGCGGCACGAGCTGTTCTTCGCGCCCGTCATGCCACTTCACTGCCAGCCCGGTCCCGACGAGCGACACCGAAGCGTCGCGGCATACGAGCTCGATGCGTTCGGGCGCGCCTGGGTAAGCCGCGGTGGTCGCGTCGATCGAGCCTATCGCCCCGTTCGCATAGCGCACCGCGGCGGCCACGCAATCCTCGGTCTCCATGCGGTGCACCGGCGTCGTTGTCGCAAAGGCCGAAACTTCGGTGGGCGCGCCGGCGAACGCGAGCAACAGGTCCAGGGTGTGGATGCCCTGCGTGAGCAGCACGCCGCCGCCGTCGCGCGCACGGGTGCCGCGGCCCGGCACGTCGTAGTAGGTCTGCGGTCGCCACAGGCGCATGACCGCGCTCGCGTTGGCAATCGCGCCGAGCGAGCCCTCCCGGAGGATTGCGGCGAGCCGTACGGCCGCGGGTCGGTAGCGGTGCTGCAGGCGCACGCCAAGCACCACGCCGGCCCGCGCACATGTCGCGACGAGCTCGCGTGCGCGTGCG
>JAABRB010000174.1 GCA_011391185.1 Betaproteobacteria bacterium | reverse complement strand
ACGGCGTGACGGTCCACGTGGACGGGGCCCCCGCGGAGCGCTGCGACCTGCTGATCTGCGCCGGCGGTGTTCGGTCGCCGGCGCGCAACTGGCTGCTTGGCGATGCGCCCCCCGAGTATGCCGGCTACGTGCTCATCTATCCGATTCCCGTCATCGAAGAAGGGATGAGTGCGCCCGAACCCTATATCAACTGGCTGTGGTATCGAAACGTGCCGACGGGCCCCGCTTTCGATGCGCTGATGACCGACGAAGACGGGAACATGCGCGACGTGTCGCTCGGGCCCGGCGAAGTGCGGGCAGCGAACGTCGCCGCGCTCCGCCGCGCGGCTGCGGACGTGCTGCCTTCACCACTCGCGGAACTGATTCGCGGAACGGCGGAGCCGTTTATCCAGGCCATGATGGACTGCGAGATTCCGCGCATGGCCTTCGGACGGGTGGCGCTGATCGGAGACGGCGCATTCGTCGCCCGCCCGCCCGCCGCGGCGGGCACCGCGAAAGCGGCAGAGGACGGCTGGCAGCTCAGCCGGGCGCTCGAAGCTGCCGGTGGCGACGTCCCTGCCGCGCTGAAGCAGTGGGAGGTCGGGCAGCTCGCACTCGGTCTATCGCTCGTGGAGCGCAATCGCCAGGCGGGGCAGCGTCTGCAGAATGGCACCTGGCCGGTCGGCGCGCCGCTCGCATTCGGACTCTACGCGACCGGCGACAGCGTGATGCCGTAGGCCGGGCCGCAAGGCTATTCTCCCCTCCTCTCAGAGGAGGGGTGGCGCGAAGCGCCGGGGTGGTGGATGCATCGAGCGCTACGTCAGCCGCGCATGTATCCGTTCAGTTCTTGCGTCGTCACGCCGCGGTCCAGGTAGGCGAACGTGCCCGACTCCTGGACCTCACGGGCTGCCTCGAGCAAGCCGCTCATCGCCGCGCGATAGAGCGATGCGGCGAGGCTGATGCGCCTGACGCCGGCCGCCTTGAGTTCGGTGACGGTGAATGACTTGCCACGAATGCCGACCATGAAGTTGACCGGCTTCGACACCGCAGCGCAGACCGCGCGCACGGACGCAAGATCGGGCAGGCCCGGCGCGAACAGGACGTCGGCGCCCGCCCGCTCGTACGCCTGCAGGCGTCTGATCGTGTCTTCAAGATCCGGGTTACCGCGGAGGAAGTTCTCCGTGCGTGCGGTCAGGGTGAACGGGAAGGGAAGCGCCCGCGCGACTTCCGCCGCCGCCGCCACGCGCTCGATCGCGAGACCGATGTCGTAGAGCGGCGCGTCCTTCCTGCCGGTCGCGTCCTCGATCGAGCCGCCGACGAGCCCGACCTCCGCCGCGCGGCGGATCGTTTCGGCCACGACCGCCGGCGCGTCACCGAACCCCTTCTCCAGATCGGCCGACACCGGGAGATCGGTCGCCTCGACGATGGCGCGCGCGTGCGCAAGCGCTTCCTCCCGCGTGACGCTGCCGTCGCGGCGGCCGAGGACGCCGGCGCAGGCGCCGCTCGAAGTCGCCAGCGCATGGAAGCCGACTGCGGCCAGGATACGCGCTGAGCCCGCGTCCCACGGGTTCGGAATCACAAACGCGTCCGGCCCTTCATGGAGCCCCGTGAAGCGGACGGCCTTGTCGCCTTGTGTTGCAGCCATGATTTCTGCTCTCCTTCGCCGGATTCGGTTGACTGCGCCTGACGGTGTGGTGGGTGAAAGCGCGCAGGATAGACCCGATCGCGACGGGCTGGCGATATCGCCCCACTGCGCTACCGTGAATCTTGCGCTGCAACCTCCCCGATCGGCCGACGTCGATGACGCGCTGCATCAGACGCACTCGCATCAAACACACCAAGGTCGGCGGCCGCGATTGTTCTTGAACATATCCACCCACGCGCTACTCTATGCGCTGGGTTCCTCGACCCCGTACACCCTCCCCCGGGACATCAACGTGCAACATCTGCAGGCAAGGCGCCTGCAGGTAATGGCGACCGCTCCGGGGGCGAACGTCCAACTCCAAAGGAGATGCACGTGAAACCAGCTCCGTTTGAGTACATCCGGCCGGGTTCGCTGCCGGAGGCGCTCGATGCGCTCGCGCGCCACGCGTCGACCGGCAAAATTCTCGCCGGTGGACAGAGCCTCGTGCCGATGATGAACCTGCGGCTCGTGAAGCCCGCAGTCCTGATCGACATCAACCGGTTGCCGGGCCTCGCCGACATCCGGGTCGATGGGGGTGAGCTCGTCATTGGCGCGCTCGCGCGACACGCGGTCCTGCTCGCATCGGCGCTCGTCGCAAAGCACTGTCCGCTCATGGCGGAAGCCTACCCATGGGTTGCGCACGGCCCGATCCGCAATCGCGGCACGCTGGGCGGCAATATCAGCCACGCGGACCCGGCCTCCGAAATGCCGGCCGTGCTGGCGGCGTGCGATGCAAAGATCGTCGTGCGTAAGGCCAAGGGCACCCGGACGCTGCCCGCGACCGGGTTCTTCACCGGTGCACTTACCACGGCGCTGGCTGATGGCGAGATGGTCACCGAGATCCGGATCCCGATCGCCAGTTCTGGTCAGGGCGCGGCGTGGCAGGAAGCCGCCAACCGCCAGGGCGATTTCGCGATGGCGGGTGTCGGCGTTCTCGTCACGATCGCGGGCGGGAAGTGCACGCACGCGAGCGTCTCCGTGGCGGGGATGGAAAGACCCGGCGTGCGGCTCCCCGCAGTGGAAAAGCAGCTCGTCGGCAAAGCGCTCGATGACGCCGCCATCGCATCTGCCGCCCGCAAGGCGAGCGCGGAGGTTCGCCCGGGAAGCTCGTATCACGCCGACGAGACCTACAAGCGCGAGCTGGTCGAAACGCTGACCATGCGCGCCCTGACCGCGGCGCGCGAGCGCGCACGTTGAGGAGACCGCCATGGCTCTGATTCCGATCCGTCTGAAAGTGAATGGCACGCAGTACGAGCGCGCAGTGGAGCCGCGCCGGCTGCTGTCGGATTTCCTCCGTGAGGATCTCGACCTCAAGGCCACGCACGTCGGCTGCGAGCACGGCGTCTGCGGCACGTGCACGGTGCTGGTGGACGGCGAAGCCGTCCGCTCCTGCCTGAGCTTTGCCGTGCAGGCCGACGGCTCCGAGCTGCGCACCGCCGACGGGCTCGCGCAGGACGGCAAGCTCAACGCGCTGCAACAGGGCTTCTGGGAAAAGCACGGCCTGCAATGCGGCTTCTGCACGCCCGGGATGCTGATGGTGGCGACCGAGCTGCTCGAACGGAACGCGCAGCCCACGAAGGCCGAAATCGAGGATGCGATTTCCGCGAACCTGTGCCGTTGCACCGGCTATTACACCATCGTCGAGTCCGTGCAGCGGGCCGTCGAGCTGATGAAGGAGGGAGCGAAATGACCGCGACCTTTCCGAAGCACATTCCCGCGGAAGGCTACATTCCACCGAGCCGGCAGCAAGAGGCGCCGCGCAAGGGCTACAAGTACATCGGCCAGAACATGAAGCGGGTCGAGGACCCGCGCCTGCTGACCGGCAACGGCCAGTACATCGACGACATCGTGGTGCCCAAGATGGCGCACGCCGCGGTGCTGCGCAGTGACCGGGCGCACGCCCGCATCAAGCGGATCGACACCGCGAAGGCCAAGGCGCTCGCGGGCGTCTACCTCGTGCTCACCGGCGCGGAAGCGAAGGAGACGACCGGGCCGTCCGCGCAGTTCGCGAGCCCGCCGGTCGTGCAGTACTGTCTGGCTGTCGATCGCGTGCGCCACGTCGGCGAAGCGGTGGTGGCGGTGGTGGCCGAGAGCCGCTACATCGCCGAAGACGCCTGCGATCTGATCGAGGTCGAGTACGAAGACCTGCCCGTCGTGGTCGACCCGGAAGCCGCGATGACCTCGAGCGGCGACGCCGTGCTCCATCCGGAGCGTGGCCCGAACAACATTGCGCAGCACCGTACGTTCGTGTTCGGGCCGGTCAAGGAAGACTTCGGCAAGGCGGACGTGGTCGTGAAGCGCACTCTGCGCTGGGGCCGCTCGGGCGCGCAGCCGCTCGAAACGGTCGGCTGCATCGCGTCCTACGAGCCGGGTGGCGGCAAATTCACGATGTACACGAACAGCTCGTTCCTCAACTACGTCGGCTGGCTGGTCGGCGCCTCGCTCGGCGTGTCCGCGTCGAAGCTCAACCTGATCCCGTGCGTGACCGGCGGAAGTTTCGGCTCGAAGCTCTTCACCCACAAGGTGATGACGCTCGCGGGCACGCTCGCGCGTGCGGCCGGCCGCCCGGTGAAATACTTGGAGGATCGCCTCGACAACATCACCAGCTGCGATAACCACGGCTCGGACCGTCTCTATCGCTGCGAGCTCGCGTGCCAGCGCGACGGGACGATGCTCTCGCTCAAGTTCCAGGTGATCGACGACTACGGAGCCTACTTCCAGTTCGGGGTCGGCACGCACGGCAATTCGCTGTGCCAGATCGTCGGGCCGTACCGCATCAACAGCATCCACATGGAGCTGATCGCGGTGCTCACCAACAAGTGCCAGCAGGGCGCCTACCGCGGCTTCGGATCGGAGGTGACCAACTGGATGCTCGAGCGCATGGCCGACGCCGCGGCCGACGAGCTGAAGATGGATCCGATCGAGCTGCGCCGGAAAAACCTGATCCAGCCCGACCAGTTCCCGTACGTCATTCCGAGCGGCAATGTGTACGACAGCGGCAACTACCCGGCCGTGCTCGACGAAGCGCTGCGGATCGCCGATCTGCCGAAGTGGGAGAGGATCCGCACCGAAGCGCGCGCCCAGGGCCGCTCGGTCGGCATCGGCGCGGCAACGTGCCAGGAGCGCAGCGTCTTCAGCGCGACGGAATTCTGGTCGCTCAACGGAACCGAGAATCCGGGCTTCACCCTGACGAGCTCGCCGGAGTCGACGCAGATCCGCATCGACCCGACCGGCACGATTCACGTCACGCTCGGCTCGCCCTTCTGGGGCAACAGCCCCGAGACGATGGCGACGCAGATCGTCGCCGAGCAGTTCCAGGTCGACCCGGCACAGGTCAACATCGTCTATGCGGACACGCAGAGCGGCTTCAATTCCACGGGCCCGGGCGGCAGCCGCTTCACGGTGATGATCGCGGGGGCGATCGTGGGCGCGAGCAAGAAGGTCAAGGAAAAGCTGTTGCGCGTGGCCGGCCACATGATGGAGGCCGATGTGAACGACCTCGAGCTCCGCGCGGGCAGCATCGGCGTGAAGGGGGTGCCCGGCAAGGAGAAATCCATCGGCGAAGTGGCGCTGTTCGCCCATTACTTCCGCCTCAACCTGCCCGAGGGCGACGACTTCGCGAGCGGGATCGACGCTGCCTACGTGTACGACCACCCGCTCACGACGATGCCGGCAGCGGACCGCAGTCACCTCGGGATCTTCTATCCGATCATGGGGCACATGTGCCACCTGGCGCTCGTCGAAGTCGACCCGAAGACCGGCAAGGTGGCGATTCTCGACTACGTCGCGGTGCACGACGCGGGAACGGTGGTGAACCCGATGACGCTCGCGGGCCACATCCGCGGCGGCACGGCGCAGGGCATCGGCACCACGCTCTACGAGAAGTTCCACTACGACGAGAACGGCCAGCTCATCACCGGCACGTTCGCCGACTACCTGATCCCGACGCTTGCCGAGATGCCGCCCGAGATTCGCGTGGGGCACGTCGAGACGCCCTCGCCATACACCGAGTACGGCATCAAGGGCGGTGGCGAAGGCGGCCGGATGGGCGCGCCCGGCGCGCTCTCGCGCGCGATCGAGGACGCGCTCGTGCAGTATCGCGTGCGCTGCGATGAGCTGCCGCTCACGCCGCGCAAGGTTCGAGAGCTGGTGCGGGCCGGCGAGCAGCGATAAATCCTCCCTCGAAGGCTGCGCTGCAGGATAGAATCCAGGCCGGGTGCGACGCCTCGGCGTTCGCCGGAGGCGAGCCTTGCGCGTTTCGCGGCCAATGCGCGTGTCCGGGGTTCTGCTGGAAGTCAACACGCTTCTCTCAGGGTCAGAGGACAAAGGAGTCGACAATAATGTCGCTGCGTAACAAGATGTTCGCCGAGTTCATCGGCACGTTCTGGCTGGTCCTCGGCGGTTGCGGCAGCGCGGTGCTTGCCGCGGCGTTTCCCGAAGTCGGCATCGGGCTGCGGGGCCGCAAGTACGCGCCGCGGTGGAGTGCCCGCACAGCGACGCGCAGGCACACAGCACCGGTCAACCCGCACTGCGCGGTTTGCGCCGCAACGCATCCCGCATCCGTTCTTCAACGTCCTTGTGGTGCCCGTCATTGACGTGGACTTGCCCTTTGCTTCAGCTGCCGAGTCCCGGTGCCGCGCAACCGTGGTTCGCGCGTTTCCTCCTGGATGGGACTGGAGCGCAAACCCGCGTTGCAGGCCGCGACGGCCAACGTGGTCCACTACGAGCGGCGGCGGCCAGAGCAAACGACCCTGTATTGCCTGGTGCGGGAACATCTCGAAACATTTCTCGCGCAAGTCGAAGCCGGGGGCGCGGCGAGCTTGCCCCGGTTTGTCAAAGACGAGTTCGATGCGTTCCTGGAATGCGGCATGCTTGCCCATGGCTTCCTGAGGCTGCGCTGCGCCGGGTGCGGCCACGAAAAGCGGGTGGCGTTTTCCTGCAAGCGGCGCGGCATTTGCCCCTCATGCGCGGCGCATGGCGCAGAGCGCCGCCTGGCTGGTCGATCGCGTCATCCCTCATGTGCCGGTGCGCCAATGGGTGCTGTCGTTTTCGATTCCGCTACGCATTCTTTTTGCCGCCCATCCCGAGTTGCTCACGCCGCTGCTACGCATCGTGCAGCGCGTGATCACGGGCTTTCTTCGCAAGCAGGCGGGGCTTGGACGAAATGCAGCCGAAGCAAGCAGCGTCACGCTCATCCAGCGCTTTAGCTCGGCAGCCAATCTGAACATCCACCTGCATTGATCGGTCGCGAACTGGAAGTCGCCGTACGCGAAGCCTGCAGCGATGCGCGCGTCGAACGCTGCCATGAGTTCCTCGGCGTCGAAGATCTCCACGATACGACGCAGCTTGTGCCGCAGGACGAGCCGCAGGGTGACGGTCGCGATCACGCCGAACAGCCCGTAGCCGCCGATCGCGAGCCGGAAGAGGTCCGCGTTCTCGGAGCGACTGCAGCGGTGCAGCTCGCCGTGCGCGTCGACCAGCGAGAACGACTCGACTTCGCTCACGAACGGCGGCAGATCGAGACCGCGGCCGTGAACGTTTGCCGAAAGAAAGCCGCCGATGCTCAACGCGTCGGCGCCGGTCTGCTTTTGGCGGAACGTCCACGCGGGCCCTCCGGTGCCCTGCGCGTCACGAAGCCAGTCGTGCAGTGCCGGCCAGCGCACTCCCGCCTCGACCTCGATCAGGCCGCGCGTCGCGTCGAACGTCACGACGCGGTC
>JAABRB010000173.1 GCA_011391185.1 Betaproteobacteria bacterium | reverse complement strand
GACACCCGCCAGCATGCGATGCCGGGCATCCTCGTGGAAACGTACGTCTTTAGCAGGCATTGCGAACTCCTAGATTTTGGTTGAACCGAATCCTGGCAGATGATTCCGGCTTACTCGATGATTCCCATGATGTCTTCTTCGCGCATCACCAGCACCTCTTCGCCCTCGACCTTGACGGTCTGGCCGGAGTACTTGCCGAAAAGCACGCGATTACCGACCTTCACGTCGAGGGGTCGGACTTTGCCTTCGTCGTTGACCTTGCCTTTGCCGACGGCCAGAACTTCGCCCTGATCGGGCTTCTCGCCGGCGGTGTCCGGGATCACGATTCCGCTTGCCGTCTTGCGCTCTTCTTCGAGCCGCTTGACGATCACACGGTCATGCAAGGGACGGATTTTCATACGAATTTCTCCTTCGATCGTATAAGTAAGCACTGGCTCCAGTGACGCCGGAGCGGCCGTTTGAATCCTTGCGCGCGCGCCTTGTTAGCACTCGCGGTGGATGAGTGCTAATGATACGGGCCGCGTACCCGCTTTTCAAGGGTCTACCTGAAAGATAAAGCCACGTGCCCAAGTGCGGGCGTGCCGTCCTTTCATTGCCTTCGTTTTCGCTGCAGTGCAGCATCGATACTTTCGTCGAATTGCATCTGCGTCGCGGGCCGACCCGTATCGGCGGAGGCGGCGCGCCAAGAGGCGCTCACCTTGGCATGACTCGCGTAATCCAATGCCTGCAGGAGGAGACCCCCATGAAGACAGTTCCCGTGTCGCTTCGCCCGATTTCGTACCTGATCGCCGCAGCGCTAGGTGCCGGTGCCGCGCCTCTTTTTGCGGCGAACCCGTGCAGTCCCTGTAGCCCGCGGCGTACCGCCGCGTCCAAGAACCCGTGTGGCGCGAAGAATCCCTGCGCGGCGAAAAATCCGTGCGCCGCAAAGAACCCCTGTGCCGCGAAGAACCCTTGCGCGGCGAAGAATCCGTGCGGCGCCGCCGCCGTGGATGTGAAGGCCGTGATGCGCCCGGCGAATTACAAGCCGCCAGCGAGCACGGCCAGCCTCGTCAAGGACGGCAAGCAGCTCTGGAACGACACGAAGCTGTCCACCAACGGCCTCTCGTGCAACACCTGCCACGTCGGCGGCACCGCGGCGTTCAACAAGACCTTCGCGCAGCCGTACCCGCACAAGGTCCAGATGGCCGTCGATCAGGCCAAGGTGTCCAAGGTGCACCTCGACGAGATGGTGCAGTTCTGCATGGTGGTCCCGATGGCCGCCAAACCGCTGGCGTGGAACTCCAGTCAGCTTGCGGCGCTCACCGCCTACACCGCCGAGGTCCAGAAGGGCTTCATCAAGACCGGCGGCAACCCCTGCGCGGCGAAGGCCAATCCCTGCGGCGCCAGGAACCCGTGTGCAGCGAAGAATCCCTGCGCAGCAAAGAATCCTTGCGCGGCGCGCAACCCGTGCGCAGCGAGGAACCCGTGCGGTCCGCGCAAGTGACCGAGCGGTATTTCAGCAACCCCCCAGACTGTAGGAGACACGCAATGACAGTTACTCGCAAGAATGTACGCGCCGCCGTCGGCGCGCTGGCATTGGCCTTTGCCGTCCCGGGCGCCGCGCTGGCTGCCTGTGGCGCGAAGAACCCCTGCGCCGGCAAGAAGGCGGCCTCGGCAGCGGCCAACCCGTGTGCGGCCAAGAATCCGTGTGCGGCCAAGGCCAATCCGTGCGCAGCCAAGAAGAACCCCTGCGCCGCCAGCAACCCGTGCGCAGCCAAGAATCCCTGCGCCGCCAAGAAAAAGATGTAACGATGATGGCGGCCCGCTCTTCCGGGCCGCCATTTCTTTCGGGAATATCCATGATCGAATCGGCGACCCCCGGCGAAGCGCCGGTGATCGCCGCGCCGCGGCTCGATGCGCTCGGCACGGCGGAGCTCGAGCGCATGCGCGTCGCAGGACTCGAGATCCTCGAGTGCCATCGCGTGCTCGAAAAAGCCGAGCTCAATGTGGTTGGCGAGGTCCTGCGCGGGAACGGCACGTTCCTCGAATACGAGCACTACCCGCCCGACGACGTCGTCGACCGCGAGACGCACGCCCAGTACTACTACCACTCGCATCGCGGCGCCAGCGGCGAGCACGGCCACTTCCACACATTCATGCGCGCGCAGGGCATGCCCGAGGGCATTCGACCCGCACCGTATTCCGGCGACGAGGAACGGCCGACGGGCGACGACGCGCTCTCGCATCTCGTTGCGATTGCGATGGACGCGTGGGGCAAGCCGCTGGGACTCTTCGCCGCGAACCGCTGGGTCACCGGCGATACGTGGTACGCCGCAGAGGACGTGATCCGGATGCTCGATCGCTTCGTGATCGATCACGCCTTTCCGTCCTGGCCCGTCAATCGCTGGATCAGCGCCATGCTCGTGCTGTACCGGCCCCACATCGAGGCACTGGTACGCCATCGCGACGCGGTGCTCGCCCACTGGGCAGCGAACCACCCAGGCACCGACGCCTACGAGGATCGCACGCTCGAAATTACCGGTCAGCTCCCGATCTCGGTCGAAGACGAGCTGGCGACGATCGAAAAATTGTTCGCCGCACGCCGCCACGGCGGTCCGGCAAGCGCGCCCATTCAATCTTCCGCAAGGAGAACGGCATGACATTTCGCTTCGCATTCCGCAAAGCCTGCTTCGCGGCGCTGCTCGGCGTGGGTATTTCCGCCCCGGCTACCGGGGCGCTTGCGGCCAGCCCGACAGTCGTCGATCTCACCCAGGTGCCCTGCCAGTTCCTCGAGTCCGAGAACGGCAGGAACCAGGGCTACAAGTCCATTAAGAAGGCCGACTGCGAGGCGATCAACGCGCAGTCCGGCGATGCGCGCCTTGCCGCAGCGAAGACCCTCGAGCTCAAGCCGGGCAAGTACGTCTTCCGGGTCACCAACAAGGACGTGCCCTACGCGCTCGGTTTCTGGCTGCGCGGCGACGGCGCCTTGAACCGGTTGAGCCTGCCGAGTGTGTCGGGCGGTGGGTTGACCACCGGCAAGACGCAGGACTACGAGATCGAGCTGAAGCCGGGCGAGTACGTGTACTCGTGCCCGCTCAACCCGACGCCCGACTACAAGATCGTGGTGAAGTGATGAACCCACCGGGAACCGAAAGAGGCATGCAATGAGAATCTCATTGGCTCCGTTCGCACGCGCCCTGCTGCTCGCCGTGTCACTGACCGGCCCGGCGGTCGGACAGACGGTCGGACAGACGGTCGCCCACTATCCGGGAACCGTGACCGTCGCGACGAAGCACTCGTTCGACACTCTGGTCGAGCGCGTCGAGCAGGCGGTTGCCGCGAACAAGATGGGGCTCGTCGCGCAGGCGAGCGCAAGCCGCGGTGCGAGCTCGCGTGGCGTGAAGATCCCGGGCAACGCGGTGCTCGAGGTGTTCCGCAACGACTACGCCGTGCGCATGCTCGCCGCGAGCGTGCCGGCCGGCATCGAGGCGCCGCTGCGCGTCTACGTGACCGAGAATGCGGACCGCACCGCCTCGATCACCTATCGCAAGCCCACCGCGGTGTTCGCGCCCTACGGGAGCAAGGCGCTCGACGAGATGGCGCGCGAGCTCGATCCGATCTTCGAGCGTATCGTGCGCGGAGCGGCGGGCGGGTGAACGTACGCTGAACCACCCCCCGCCCCGCGGGCGGACACCTCCTTGAAAAGGAGGGGAGGTTCAAATCTTTATCCCCTCCTCTTCGAGGAGGGGTGGCTGCGCATGAAGGGGGCGGCCCCTTCGTCCCCGCCTGGGGCGGGGTGGTTGCGGCTTCGATCCGCACCACCCCGTCGCCTTCGGCGCCACCCCTTCCCGGAGAGGAGGGGAAAATTCCTTAACCCTCCCCTCCTTTTCAAGGAGGGGTGCCCGCGGAGCGGGCGGGGTGGTTGCGACTTCGATCCGGTGCACGCACCACCCCGTCGCCTTCGGCGCCACCCCTCCTCGAAGAGGAGGGGAAAAAGCACCAAACCATCCACTCAGCTTCACGTCCGTCACACTCCGGTCGTGTCGAGATCGATGGCGTAGACCGACGACGTCGCGGTGACGAACAGCCGGTTCTTCTGCGGGCCGCCGAACACGCAGTTCGACACCGCCTCGGGGACGAGTAACTTTCCCAGCCGCTTGCCCGCCTCCGAATAGACGTGAATGCCGTCGCTCGCGCTGGTGAAGACATTGCCGTGCCGGTCGATCCGGAATCCGTCGGGGATTCCCGGCTCGATCACCGCAAACACGCGGCCATTCCTCAGGTGGCGGCCGTCGACGACGTCGAATACGCGGATATGGTGCTTGCCGTTCGGATCGTGCGAGCGCGACGAGTCGGAGACGTACAGCCTGCCCGCATCCGGGCTGAACGCCAGGCCGTTCGGCTTCTCGAAGTCGTCGGCGACGACGCTCACCTCGCCCGAGTCGGGGTCGTAGCGGTAGACGTTGCTCGAGCCGACCTCGCTCGGCGCCATGTAGCCTTCGTCGTTGCTCATGATCCCGTAGTCGGGGTCCGAGAACCAGACCGTTCCGTCGGTCTTGACGGTCACGTCGTTGGGTGAGTTGAGCCGCTTGCCGTCGTAGTGGCCGACCAGCGTGACGACGTTTCCGTCCGGCTCGGTGCGGCTGATGCGCCGCCCCAGATGTTCGCAGGTCACGAGCCGGCCCTGCAGGTCGCGGTAGTTGCCGTTGGCGAACTGTGAGGGCGCCCGAAAGATGCGCGCCCCGTCCTTCCTCGTCCACTTGAACATGCGGTTGTTGGGCACGTCGCTCCACACGAGCGCGTCGTCCTCGTAAAAATAGACCGGACCCTCCGCCCATTTCGCGCCTGTCCACAGACGCTCGAGCCGGGCGTTCGCCGCGAGCAGTGTCTCCATCGACCGATCCTCGATGACGATGCCTTCCCGCTTCATTGACAACCTCCTCGAACCCGGCGCCGCCGCGACGATCGGACAGCCGATGCTTCCGCTTGCGCCAGCATGTCGGACGGCTCGCCGCCCCGGCGGTGACCTAGGTCAAAGAATGGGCACGCCCCGGCATGTAATCGTCTACCCGTCTCCAATCCTGTCCTCACGACGTCGACGCTCTACGGGCGGCAACATGGCCGGCAGTACGCTTCCCAACCCCGATTACGCCACCGCGAACATGCGCCTGGTCGGCTACAGCGACCAGGGCGGTCGCTCGGACGGCGTCCAGATCATGGTGCACGAGGGCTACGCCTACGTCGGGCACATCTTCTCCAGGGGATTCAGCGTTCTCGACGTGCGGGACGCGGCCAGCCCGAAGGCGGTGAAGTTCGTCCCCGCGCCGCCCAACACCTGGACGCTGCACCTGCAGGTCGCCGACAACCTGCTGCTCGTCATTCACAACAAGGACATGTTCGCGCAGGCCGAGCTCGCCGACGAGAAGGCCTATTACAAGGGCGCCGTCGACCATCACGCCAAGGGCGCGGCCGGCCGCAACTGGTCGGCCGGCATGGCGGTCTACGACGTTTCCCGGCCCGCCGATCCGAAGCAGATCGGCTTCATGCCGGTCGAGGGCACCGGGCTGCACCGCATCTGGTATTCCGGCGGTCGCTGGGCCTATGCGTCGGCGCTGCTCGACGGCTTTTCCGACTACATCTTCATCACGATCGACTTGGCCGACCCGACGCGCCCGGTGTTGACGGGCCGCTATTGGTTGCCGGGCATGAACCTCGCGGCCGGTGAGACGCCGAACTGGCCCTCGAAATACGGCCGCTACGGGCTGCACCATCCGATCGTCCGCGACGACGTCGCCTATTGCAGCTGGCGCGACGCCTGCCTGGCCGTCGTCGACGTGCAGGACAAGGCCCGGCCGCAGCTGATCACCCGCAAGGTCTGGGCGCCGCCATTTGGAGGCGGAACGCACAACGCCCTGCCGCTGCCCGGACGCAACCTCCTGGTGGTGGTCGACGAGACGGTGCTGGACGACCAGGAAGACGGTTTCAAGCCGATCTGGATCTTCGACAACCAGGTCAAGTCGAATCCGATCAGCATCGCCACCTTTCCCGCCCCGTCCGACAAGGACTACCTCGAGGTCGGCGGGCACTTCGGGCCGCACAACATTCACGAGAACCGGCCCGGCTGCTTCGTCAGCGAAGAGCTCATCTTCGCGACCTATCAGAACGCGGGCCTGCGGGTGTACGACATCCGCAACCAGTTCCGGCCGACCGAGGTCGGCGCTTTCGTCCCGCCGCCGCCTGCGCACTGGGTCGACCCGCGGCCGAACCGGCCGATCGTGCTGCACTCGGCGGATGTATTCGTCGACCGGAACGGGCTGTGCTACCTCACGGACTTCAACGCCGGCCTTTACATCGTCGAATACCGGGGTTGAGCGCGAGAGCCGCCAGACCGCGGTCACTTGCAGCGCATCGCCGATGTACGCGACCCACTCCCACATCCCGACGGAGGTGTATCTCGACTTCCTCGGGCGAACGATCCAGATCCAGTGGAGCTACCACGCCATCCTGATGTTCGTGATCTGGATGGTGCTGGTTCCGCTCTGCATCTTGACCATCCGCTACGGCAAGCCGAAGCCGAAGCCGCATGGCATCAGGGAGAAGATCAAGGTCACGAACGCGGCCTGGTGGTGGTTTCACGTTCACAAGTACGTTCTTTACCTCGCCATCGGCCTCTCGATCATCGGTGCGGCGGTGGCGATGACGGTGAGCGGCGGGTTCAGCGGTTCCGTGCATTCGCTGTTCGGAATCACGGCGGTTGTTCTGGGCTGCTTGCAGGTCGTGTCGACCTGGCTCCGGGGGACCCACGGCGGACGCTACTATTACAAGGCCAGACCGGACGATCCGCGGACGTGGCACGGCGACCATTTCAGCATGACGCCGCGCCGGCGACTTTTCGAGGCGTTTCACAAGAACGTCGGCTATTTCGCCGGCTTCTTCGCGCTCGGCGCGGTGGCATCGGGCCTCGCGCAATACCCGATGCCCGCGTTGACGTTCATCACGCTGGCGACCGTGCTCCTCATCGTCGTCGCGTGCGTCGTGCTCGAACACCGGGGCCACCGTCACGACACCTACCGCTCGGTCTTCGGCAACGACCCCGATCACCCCTACAACAAGGCACGCAAAGACCTGTAACGGCCTGTCCGCCGCGAGGCCCGGCCGTCATGGAGGGATGGCTGCGCAGCAGCCGGCGTGCTGCATCCCCTCCTCTTTGAGGAGGGGTGGACGCGCAGCGGACGGGGTGGTGTCGTGCGCCGGTCGAAGTCGCAACCACCCCCCGCCCTTCGGGCGGACCCCTCCTTGAAAAGGAGGGGACGCTATTGCTTTTTCCCCTCCTCTTTGAGGAGGGGTGGACGCGCAGCGGACGGGGTGGTGTCGTGCGCCGGTCGAAGTCGCAACCACCCC
>JAABRB010000172.1 GCA_011391185.1 Betaproteobacteria bacterium | reverse complement strand
TCGACTTCGTGACGCTGCTCGGCCAGGCCGGCACGGGTAAGACGCTTCTGACGCTCGCAGCCGGGTTGATGCAGACGCTCGAGAGCAAGCGATACAGCGAGATCATCATCACGCGGGTGACCGTGCCGCTCGGCGAGGACATCGGCTTTCTCCCCGGCACCGAGGAGGAGAAAATGACCCCGTGGATGGGCGCGCTCGAGGACAATCTCGACGTCCTGCAGAATACCGACGAGGAGGCCGGCGAGTGGGGCCGCGCGGCGACGCGCGACCTGATCCGCTCACGGATCAAGATCAAGTCGCTCAATTTCATGCGCGGGCGCACCTTCCTCAGCAGATTCCTGATCCTCGACGAAGCGCAGAATCTGACCCCCAAGCAGATGAAGACGCTGATCACGCGCGCGGGCCCCGGCACGAAGGTCGTGTGTCTCGGCAATATCGCCCAGATCGACACGCCCTATCTGACGGAGGGCAGCTCCGGAATGACGTACGTCGTCGACCGTTTCAAGGACTGGGCCCATTCGGGCCACGTGACGCTCCAGCGAGGCGAGCGCTCGCGGCTCGCGGATCACGCCGCCGAGGTGCTCTGACCGCCCGCCGGCCGCGTCAGTAGAGCGCAGGCTGCACGACGGTCTCGAACCGCCACGTCTGCACCCGGCCGATTCCGTCGCCGAAACCGATCACCGCTTCGGCTCCGGAAGGGTCGCGAAACAGAACCCCCGCTCCTTCAGCCCGGCCAGCAGCGGATCCAGCATCGGCGCGAGGGGTTCCTTTCTCGATTGAATGCCGAGGTGCATCATCAGGATGTCCCCGTCGCGCAGATTCCTGAGCGCGCGGGCGAGCAGCATGTCGTTCGGGTACTTGTCGGAAGGCAGCTCGTCGCCGAGGATCCCGGCGGACGACCAGTGCACATGCCGGTAGCCGCACGCCTCCCCGGCTGCCAGCGCGTTCGGCGTCGTTTTTCCGCCGGGCGCGCGCCAGATCGGTTCCAGACCGCGGCCCGTCAGTTCACGAAACCGGGTCTCCACGCGCCGCAGCTCCTGGCAGACGCCCTGCGCGTCGAGCTCGCGGGTGCGCCCGCCGCGCACGTACCGGACCTTTCCGTCGGGCAGGTCACCCCGGAAGTATCCGTGATCCCAGGTATGCGATCCGAATGTGTGCCCTTCGGCGACGCGGGCCCGCCAGTACGCCCCCCAGGAGGGATCGAGCGAGTAGTCGCCGTTGACCGTCTTCTCGTTCGCCACGAAGAACGTCGCCTTGATGTCGTGCCGGGCGAGAATCCGCGCGACGGTCTCCGCCTGCGACATGTTGCTCGTGTCGAGCGTCAGGTAGAGCGTGCCTTTGCAGGCGGCATGCGCAGCGCCGGAAACAGCGAGCGCCGCGGCAACGACGAGGCTACTCGCGCGCCGCATCGACGAAAAAGATGTCGTGCGGCGAGCGTCCCACGGAAATCTTCCGCACCACTTTGCGCGTGGCCAGGTCCACCACCGAGACCGACCGCGCCCACCGGCTCGTCACCCAGAGCTCCCTGCCGTCTTTCGACACTTCCATATCGTCCGGACCTCCCGGCACGGAAAAGGTGTCGACGACGGTAAGCGTCTGCTGATCGAGCACCGAGATCGAATTGGCTGCCCGGTTCGAGACCAGGACGTGACGCTTGTCGCCGAGCGCCTGGCAATTGTGCGCGCCCTGGGCAGTGACGATGCGCGTGACGCGCTTGCGCGTCCGCCAGTCCACCACCTCGACATGATCGCGGCCCATCACGCCGATGAGGAGGTGCTTGTCGTCGGCCGTCATCCAGATCCCGGCCGGCTGCCGCCCGATCGGCATTCGCCAATCGACCTCCGCGCGGACGAGATCGATCGCGGCGATCTCGTCGCTCTCCTGGAGCGTGATGAACACATGCGAGCCCGCGCGGTTGAATGCCATGTGGCTCGGCGTGTCGCGCAGCGGAATGCGCTCGACCAGCTTGAAGTCATCGGCGGTGTAGAGGTCCACCCGGTTCAATCGCAGCGCGTTCACGACCAACCATTTCCGATCCGGGCTGAAGCCGATCTGGTAGGGATCCGCGATGCTTGTGAGACGGCGCTTCATGTCCCCGGTCGACGGATCCAGGAACAGCAGCTCGTTGCCAGCCGAGCTCGCGACGATGAGCTCGGCGCCATCAGGCGTCTGCATCAGGTGATGCGGCTCCTTTCCGACCGGAATGCGGCGCAGCTCCGTGTACTCCGCCTTGCGAATCACGCTCACCGTCGCGTCCTGCGAATTCAGGACGACCGCAATCTCGGCGTGCGCGGCGCATGCCGCAAGGCCGATCGTCAGCACACCGAACCATCGAACCACGGAAACCCCGGGAGCCAACGGAATCACCTCTTTTTCCACGGCCGGGCGCACCACGCACGGGCCGGCGGCGAAGCATACATGGCCGCTCGTCCCCGACTGACGCCCCATGCGCTGGAATGTGGTGGATTTTCCACAGTTACCGGGTAGCGGCCCAGCGGTGGGCCACACGGACCTTATCGGCGGCCATCCCGATCGGGTGATTGTCCAGGTTTTTCATCATTAACAGATGGTTACAGATGATCAACCCGCGCGCCGGAGCGGAATGGTCGGGCACGTCCCGGATCCCGGATCCGGCAGCTCCGCCGTGCCGTGCCGCTGAGCTTGGAACTTTCCCTCCCCCGTCGAAGATTCATACTTGACAGCGGTTGCTAATGTCCTCTATAAAGAAGCCGTGGTAAAGCTCTGAAGTGGCGGAATAAACGCTTGGCGATCCGACTCCTCCTCCGTACGCCAGCGGTAACGTCGCTCCAGGGATAAAAACAACAACGTTTCGGTGCGACCTCTCAGGCCCGGTAACTCCGGGCCTTTTTGTTTTCCGGACCTGAATTGCGCGCCCGGATGGGTGCTGCGCGACCTGCCGGGCACCGCGCGAGGCGTCCTAAAAATTACCTGCGGACGCGTAGTTCTCGAAGCGCGTGTACTGCCCGAGAAAAGTCAGGTTCACGGTCCCGATCGGGCCGTTTCGCTGCTTGCCGATGATGATCTCGGCCCGGCCCTTGTCCGCCGAATCGGGGTTGTAGACCTCGTCGCGATAGATGAAGAGGATCAGGTCGGCATCCTGCTCGATTGCGCCGGATTCGCGCAGATCCGACATCACCGGCCGCTTGTTGGGCCGCTGCTCGAGGCTGCGGTTCAACTGCGAGAGCGCCACGACCGGCACTTGCAGCTCTTTCGCAAGCGCCTTCAACGAGCGCGAGATTTCCGAGATCTCGGTCGCCCGGTTCTCACCCTGCCGCGACGCCGACATGAGCTGCAGATAGTCGACAATGATCAGTCCGAGCTTTCCGTATTGGCGGTGAAGTCGCCGCGCCCGGGCTCGCAGCTCGAGCGCATTGAGCGCCGCGGTCTCGTCGATGTGGATCGGCGCATCGTGCAGCTTGCCGACCGCGTTGGTGAGCTTGTTCCAGTCCTCGTCGGAGAGCCGGCCGGTGCGCAGCTTGTGCTGGTCGAGCCGCCCGATGGATCCGAGCATCCGCGTGGCAAGCTGGGTGCCTCCCATTTCCATGCTGAACACCGCCACCGGCAGTCGGGTCTCCACCGCGACGTGCTCGCCCATGTTGAGCGCCAGCGAGGTCTTGCCCATGCTCGGCCGTCCCGCCACCACGATGAGATCCCCCTCCTGCAGACCCGAGGTCATCTGGTCGATGTCGTTGAATCCGGTTGGAATCCCGGTGATGTCCGACGGATTGTCGCGGTGATACAGCATGTCCACACGCTCCATCACCTGGGAGAGGAGCTGGTGGATGTCCTTGAATCCCTCGCGGCCGCGGCTTCCGGCCTCCGCGATCTCGAACACCTTGGATTCGGCCTCGTCAAGCAGCTGGCCAACTTCCTTTCCGGCGGGGCTGAGCGCGCTGTCCGCGATCTCGTTGCCGACCGTGACGAGCTTGCGCATGACGGCGCGCTCCCGCACGAGCTCCGCGTAGCGGCGGATGTTGTGCGCCGACGGCGTGTTCTGCGCCAGCTGACCGAGGTAGGTGATCCCGCCGGTCTTGTCCTTGTCCTCGCTCGATTCGATCGCCTCGGAGACCGTCACGACGTCGGCCGGACGATTCTGTTCGATGAGCTTCGAGATCTGGCGGTAGATGCGGCGATGGTCGTCGCGGTAGAAATCGTCCACCCCGAGGACGTCCCCGACCCGATCCCAGGCAGCGTTATCCAGCATCAGCCCCCCGAGCACCGACTGCTCGGCCTCGATGGAGTGCGGCGGTACGCGCAGCGCGACGAGCGGTGCGTCGACGGTCGTTGGAAGGGTGGACTGGGGCATTGGAAAATCGGAAATCCCGAGAAGGCCCGAGGATTCTACACCGCGTACACTGCGGCCACCGTCACGGCGGAATTGAAGAAGGGCCCCGCAGGGCCCTTCTTCTCGAAAACTGCAGCGTTCACCCCGTCGCCGACGTGCGTGCTTTATGCGTCAAGCGCTTACGCTGCGGCCTCGCCGAGCACCGTCACCTTGATGTGCACCACCACGTCGCTGTGCAATGCCACCGCGATGTCGTGATCGCCGATCATCTTGAGCGGGCCCTGCGGCATCCGGATCATCGACCGCTCCACCTCGTGCCCAAGCTCGGAAATCGCTTCGACAATGTCGTATGCGGTGACGGAACCGAACAGGCGGCCATCCACGCTGGCGCGTCGCGTGAGCTGGATCGCGACGCCCTCGAACTTGGTCGCACGAGCCTGCGAGGCCTGCAGTGCCTCCGACTGGGCGCTTTCGAGCTCGCCCCGGCGCGTTTCGAACTGCGCCAGGTTCTCGGGCGTGGCGCGCTGCGCCTTGCCCTTGGGAATGAGGTAGTTGCGCGCGAATCCGGCCTTCACCTTCACCACCTCGCCGAGCGCGCCGAGATTGGAGATCTTCTCGAGCAGTATGACTTGCATCGCTGCGGCCCTTTCAGTGCGCGTCGGTGTAGGGGATGAGCGCGAGGAAGCGTGCGCGCTTGACGGCCTCGGCCAGCTGCCGCTGGAATCCGGCCTTGGTACCGGTGATGCGCGCCGGAATGATCTTGCCATTCTCGCCGATGAAATCCTTCAGCAGATCGACGTCCTTGTAGTCGATCCATTCCATCTTCTCCGCGGTGAAGCGGCAGAACTTGCGCCGGCGGAACAGTGCGCGGGCGCCGCCGCGTTCTTTCCCCTTGCCCTTGAAGCCTTTCTGGCCAGGACGGCCGCGGCCGCCGCTGGAACGTCCCCTTGATGGTGTTGCCATGATTCCCTCCTTACTCGAATTCGATTCGTTTGACGTGCAGCACGAGTTGCTTGCCGGAGCGACCTTTCGCCGCCAGGAATCCGCTCACACTGATCTCCGACCCGAGTGGGGCTGCGACCACGAGCCGCGCTTGTTCCTCGACCGCCAGACACCGCAACTCCGCGTTGACCTGCCGCACCGCGCCCGCCTCGCTTTGCTCGGAATCGTGAACGATGCGGAAATTCACGAGCGCGATTCCGGCAGGCGTGTAGCGAAGAGCATCCCGTTCCGTGAGGATTCCGGTAAGCGTGAGCTCGTTTGCGCTGTCCAAGCCTGCTCAGGCGGCCCCTGGGGCGCCCGCCCCGGCCTCGCTCCGCCTGCTTCCTTCGCCCGGGCGGCCTTCACCCTGGTTCAGGACGGATTTCGCCTTGTCTTCCTTCATCATCGGCGAGGCCGCCGTGACCACGCCCTTCATCTTCACGATGAGGTGGCGCAGCACTGCGTCGTTGAAGCGGAACGAGTGATCCAGCTCTGCGAGCGTCTCGTTATCGCACTCGATGTTCATGAGGACATAGTGCGCCTTGTGGATCTTCGCGACCGAATAGGCGAGCTGCCGGCGGCCCCAGTCCTCGAGTCGATGGACCTTGCCGTCGCGCTGCGCGATCACGCCGCGATAGCGCTCGATCATTGCCGGGACCTGCTCACTCTGGTCCGGATGAACGATGAAAACGATTTCGTAATGTCGCATTCAGGCTCCTTATGGTTGAAAGCCTCCCGGTATGCGCGACCGGTGAGGCAAGGACGGCCGGAATCGCCGAATTATCGGACGATCAGGGGGCCGATCAAATTGTCGTTGCTACTGGATTACTACCGGGTTACTACCGAGTTACTACCGGGTTGCCACGGGGTTGCTGCGGGGTTACCCCCGTCGCGACCCTGTCGCTCCGCCCACCTTTCCGAAGAATCCCGCGGGCAGCCGATGATTCTATCGCACTTTGTCCGCTTCGAACAAGAGAATCAAGGGGTTGGCCCTTACGTCCCACCGGGACCGCCGCGCGCTCGCCGGCGGCGCGACTCGAACAGGCAGAGCCCGGCGGCCACCGAGACGTTCACGCTCTCCACGGCGCCCAGCATGGGGATGCGCACCACGCGATCGCAGCGCTCGCGCGTGAGCCGGCGCATCCCGCGCCCCTCGGCCCCCAGCACCCAGACCACCGCTTCCGGGAGGTCCGCGCCGAACAGTTCCTCGTCCGCGGACGAGTCCGTGCCGACAACCCACACGCCGCGCTCCTTGAGCGCTTCGAGCGCGCGCACGAGATTCGTAACCGGAAAATAGGGCACGCTCTCGGCGGCGCCGCTCGCCACCTTGGCGGCTGTCGCGCCGAGACCTGCCGCGCGGTCCTTGGGCGCGATGACCGCGTGGACCCCGGCGGCATCTGCCACTCTCAGGCAAGCCCCGAGATTGTGGGGGTCGGTCACCCCGTCCAGTGCCAGCAGGAGCGGAGGTTCGCGGAGCGCATCGAGTACCTCGTCCAGGCTGCGCGCCGGTGTGCCGGGCGTCACCCGCGCGACGACGCCCTGATGGCGCGCGCCGGGCGCCATTCCATCAAGATGGGCGGCATCCACGACCCGCACGCGAACGCCGCACCCCTCCGCCAGCCGACGCAGATCGCGCACCCGGACATCGTCACGGCCACTGTCGATGAGGATCTCCCGGACGGAATCCGGGCGCGCGCGCAGCTTCCCGGTCACCGCGTGAAATCCGTAGATCAGGGCGGACGCGGTCACGCTGCCCCGGCCGGAACGAAGTCCATGCGCCCCGCCTCGAGATCGACCCGGACGAGCTTTATGCGCAGTCGGTCGCCAAGCCGGAAAGACTGTCCGGAACGCGCGCCGCGGAGGACGTGGCGCCCGGCGTCGAGTTCGAAGTAGTCGGCGCCGAGCTCCGATATGTGCACCAGACCTTCCACGTAGATACCGTCCAGCGCGACGAAGATGCCGAAGCTCGTCACCCCGCTGATCGAGCCGTCGAACTCTTCCCCGACCTTGTCCTGCATGAAGTAGCACTTGAGCCACGTCACCACGTCGCGCGTTGCCTCGTCGGCGCGGCGCTCGGTGGCCGAGCAATGCTTGCCGAGATCGGCCCA
>JAABRB010000171.1 GCA_011391185.1 Betaproteobacteria bacterium | reverse complement strand
CTCCTCGTGAAGCAGCACGCGATGGAGCTCGCGCCGCACGGAATCACGGTGAACGGCATCGCGCCCACCTACGTGCGCACCGAGATGATCGCGCACCACCTCGCGCGGCCGGATTTTCTCGCGCAGACCCTGCCGCGCATTCCGCTCGGCCGCCTCGGCGAGCCGCGCGACATCGCCGGAGCGGCGCTGCTCTTCTGCGCACCCGCCTCCGGTTTCGTGACGGGTCAGGTGCTCTACATCGACGGCGGGATCACCGCCAGCCAGTAGTCGCGGTCGCGCGGGGTGGCCCGAGTCAGGCCCTGGGAGTTTACCGAACTTCCACACGGGTGAGGGCGCCGTTCGCCGATTCGATCGCCAGTCGCTTGATCTCGGCATTCAGCGTGTTGCCGTCGACATAGAGTGCGATCAGCAGCGTGTGCGCCCCCGGCGCTAGCCGATCCGCGAGGGCCACCGCGAACGTTCCGTCCGCGGCGGGCGAAGCTTCTCCCGAGAGCACGATCACTCCCGCGCCGTCGATGACGACGTAGCGGCAGACGGGCGCCCGCTTCGTCCGCTCGGATGGCGTCAGGTCCGCAAGCGGCTGGCGCACGATCTCGTAGGCGCGCGGCAGCTTCTGCACGCGCTCGACGTCCGCCCGGATCCGCAGGCCACCCTCCACCCGCGCGATCTCGCGCACGTGCGCGCGAAGCGGGATCGCGTAGGCGTCGTACGAGCCCACCCCGAGCGGGTAGGTCGGATCCCGGAACACGTCCAGCACGACCGCCTCGGGCGACCATTCCCTGAGACGGTACGGGCCGTTGGTGACGAGCAGATGTCCGTGCTTGGCGTGGAAGGCCGCGAGCGCCTCCCAGCGCGCGCGCGCCTCCTGCTCGCTCACGAGCGCGGCGAGGGCCGCGGGCCGATAGCCGCTCCGCGCGAATTCGGGCACCAGCGCCACCATGCGCTGCGCCAGCACGGGATCGCGCACGAGGTCGAGCCAGGGCACCGAGCGGCGCCGCGCCTCCTCGCGCGAGAATGCCGCCCAGCCGCGCCGCACCGCCTCCTCCATCAGCACGACGAGCTGCCACGGCAGGCTGCTCCAGGGCGGGGCGATGGCAGCGGCGTACAGGTCGTGCGGTGGGGCGGGCCGCAGATACACCTCGATGATCGCCAGCTCGCGCACGAGCAGCAGCTCGCCGATCCGCAGCGGGCGCGAGCTGTCGATGCCCGCGGGACGCACCGCCACCATTCGCTCGCGCAGCCGCGCGGTCGCCCCGTCGACCTGCGGATCGTATTCGGGCTGCCCGGCGACGCCCCAGCGATAGGCGAAGGCGTAGGGATAGAGCAGATCGGCAACGGTCATGCGGCTGCCGTCGTGGAACGAGGACGTCATCGCGCGGTAGGTGAGCTTGAGCGCCGCCTCGCTCCCCTCGCCCACCGCCCGCAGGCGCCCGCTGCCGGGCTCGGGGGCGAGCGCGTCGGGCGGGACGCGGACGAGCGCCGGTTCGCTCCGCGCGTCCGCAAGCTCGGGGGCGGGCTCCTCCACGATCGGCTGGGCGAGCACCCAGAGGCCGGAGACCGTGTAGAGCACCATCAGCGCCGTCATCGGGTACTGGCTGCGCAGCGCGGGGCTGCGCGCCGGCAGCACGCGCGCCGCCTTGACGTGCGCAAGATAGACGGCGATCACGTGCCCGGCCACGATCGCCAGCACCGCGGTGTACCACGCGAAGCGCGCGCCGACGACGGCGATGTCGATGCGATACGCGGCGCCGCCGAAGAGGTTCCAGCCGTAGCCGAACGGATCGGAGGCGAGCGGAACGATGAGCTGCCCCTGGATCAACAGGTAGGTCAGGTAATGCGCGAGGTGGTAGGCGATGGCGATCGGGACGAGCGTGTAGGCGAACGATGCGGCGGCCTCCCGGGTCGAAACGCGCCCGCCGCTCGCCAAGCTCATGAGCCGGGAGACGGCGGCATACACGCACATGAACAGCAGCCAGAAGCACAGCAGCCCCGCCGAGCGGATCACCGTGAGCCGCTCCCCGCCGGGTGCGGGCAGCCAGGACTCGAGCTTCGCGGCGAGCCCCACCCAGAGCGGCGTGGCCATGAAGCCGTCGAAGAGGATCGTCGACAGCATGAGGAGAATGAACGCGATCATCGACGTCGACACCCGCTCGTCGCGCAGCAGCCCGACGGCGAACGGGCGCAGCGCCAGCTCGCGCTCGTCGGGCCGCGCGCGCCGGAAGCACTCGTAACAGTTGACGCACTCCCCTGCGCGATCGCGGCATTCGAGCTCGCAGCGCACGCACACCTCGTGCGCGACCCGCACCTCGGTCGGGGCGAAGCGGGCGAGCACGCCGAAGGCGAGCGAGAACGCCTCGCCGTGCGCGAGCCAGCGCTCGCGCCCGAAGAGCCACATTCCACCCCAGGTGACGAGCGAGTAGACGATGACCATCGCGGCAAGGTGTGCCGGGACGGCAGCGCCCGCGTAGACGAGCTCGCCCCAGGCGAAGGCGAGGAAGAGGCACGCAGCAGGCCACACGCCGAGCGCCCGCGGATAGGCGAGATGGCGCGCGAGCTCGCGCCCGTGGCGCAGCCGGCGGTGAAGCGCGTCGGCCCATGCGAAGACCGTGCGCCACGGGTTCAGCAGCACCCACAGGTTGCCGAAAAGCGCCGCAACGTAGGCGAGCCCCACCCACCAGATGATCCACACGAAGGTTGGCGCGAGGTTCCGCATCGGGTTCTGCTCGCCGAGCAGTCCGGTCAGCACCACCAGCACGAACAGCGTCACCCCGAGCACCTGCAGCAAAACGGCGACCGTGCGCGTCGCCAGAAGCCTTCCGATGCGCAGCCGCAGCAGGTTCGCGCGCGGGTAGGCACCGCCTTCGGGCGCCGTCCGCAAGGCGAGCGCCATGATCACGAACGAAAGCGCGACCGCGGCGCCCGCCCCGAGGAGGTAGAGCCCGAGCGGCACCGGCAGATCGTAGCGCTGGCCGAAGGCGTGCGCGCGCGCGTCCGCGGCGGCGAGCGCCGCCGCCCCGCAAACCGCCCACACTGCCCAGCCCGTCAAGCGCATGCGGCCCATGTCCGACTACCGCGGGTGGATCTCGAGATAGAACAAGGTGCGCTCGGCGTGCCCGCCCGACTGGCCATGCTCGTGCACGTTGACCGGAAACCGCCCCGTCGCGTGGGCCTTGAGGGCGAACTCGGTCACCTTGCCCGGTGCGACCTTGCGCTCGATGTCATAGCCGTGCAGATGGATCACCATCGCCCGATCGGTCGTCAGCCTGAATCTCACGCGATCCCCTTGCTCGACCCGGATCACCCGCGACGCCTTCGGCACGTTCCCGTTCGCGATGGCGAGCGCGACCACCCGCTCGACCGGATCGGCAGCGAAGGCCGGAGCGAGAACGGCGGCCGCGACCGCAGTCAGCAAGCAAGCGTTTCGCAATCCGATCATGGGGCACCCTTCGTTCTTCGTACCGCGGCAGCGGGGGCGGCCTGCACGTCGACGAAGCGGTTGGGCTCCCAGCCCCGGCCGTAGGGGGAGGGAAAGAGCGCCGGATCGCCGACGGCGAGCCAGATCAGGCGGCCGGCGCCGTCCCCGAACCCGGCGATCGGGTTCCAGGCGGCTTCGGGCGGCGCGGCGACGCCGAGACGCAGCCAACCGTTCCAGGGAAAGTCCTTGAGCTTCACCGTGCGAATGAAGATCGTGGAGTCGAGCCCGGCGTGCGAGTCGTAGCCGATGTTCTCGATGCCGCTGGAGTATTCGGCGTTGACGTGCTCGCCCCTGAGCGTGTAGCCGACGACGACGCGCCGGCAGCCGTGCGTGAGCAGCTGCACGAGCGCGCGCTGGAGGTTCGCCGCTTCGGCGCTGCTTTCGTAGTCCCCGGTCTGCAGGCGCCGCGAGTATTCCGCGGCGCGCGCGCGGTCGGCGGCGTCGCCGAGGTCACCGGCGAGCAAGCGCTCGGCGTGAAACCACCCGCTCTTCCGCCATGGCGAGCCGAGCCACGCGTCGGCGCCGACCGCGGCATCGGTGACGAGCTTGCCCACGTCGACCTCCTCGAGCGAGGCCTCCCACGCGCCTGCGCCGGCCGGGGCCTCGGTCCAGCGGCCGCGGACAAGCTCCCTCGCGAGCGTGCCGCTGGCCCGAACCTTGACCTGAGGGAGGGCGCCGGACGCAGGAGACGGCGAAGCGAGCCATCGCGCCTTCGCCGCCGCCGCCAGATCCGCGTGGTACAGGTACGCCGCGTGCAGCGGCGTGACCGGATACGGGTGAAACACGAGCTCGCCCGCGCTCGCGTTGAGCTGCTGCATCAGCGCCTGCGCGAGCGCACAGGCGGCGGGCTCGTCGTCGCGCGCGACGGGGTTGATCGAGAGCACCAGGTAGCTGCCAAGCGACTCGATGCGCTGCACATGCCGCGGCACGCTGCCCGCGAAGTGCGCCGGTCCTCCCACGTAGGCGTGCAGCTTCCCCTCGGCGAGCAGCCGCCCCGCCGCCGGCGGATCGAGCGCCTCGATGCGGATCTCCTGCGGATAGTAGGAGGGGTAGACGGGGATCTCGTGGCCGCTGTAGGCGAGGGCGACGACCGCGAGCAGCGCAATCGCGGCGAGGAGCGCAGCGGGTCTTCCCATCCCTCGGATGATAGGCCTACGTCCCGCCCTTGGGCGGTTGCGCCAGCACGAGGATGCGGGCGGCTGCGGGTAGTGTGACGGCCCTCGCGCACGGCATCGGTCCGGGCTCTCTGTGACGCGCCGCGCTGGATGTCTACCCGCGCAGCGCCTTCATGACTTCGGCGTTGCCGTGGGCCTCGTCGGGGTGGCCGTGGAAGATGATCTCGCCGCGGTCGATCGCGTAGAGCCGGTCCGCGATGCGCGAGGCGTTGGCGAGATTCGACTCCGCGAGGAGGATCGAGATGCCCATCGCCTTGATCCGGTTCACCGCATCGGTGAAGCGCGAGACGATCACCGGCGCGAGCCCCTCGAACGCCTCGTCCAGCAGCAGGAGCGAGGGCGAGAGCGTCATGGCGCGGGCGATCGCCACCATCTTCTTCTGCCCGCCGCTCAGGTGCAGCCCCTCGCGTCGGGTGAGCTCGCGCACCTCGGGGAACACCGACAGGGCGCGCCCCTCCGCGTCGGCGCTGGTGAGAGTGGCCGCCTTGACGCGCCCCGATGCGCGCGAGAGCACCCGGCTGATCATGAAGTTCTCTTCCACCGTGAGCTCCGGAAAGATCCCGCAGTCCTCCGGCGCATAGCCGATGCCCCGCCGCGCCCGCATGTGCGCCGGCAGACGCCCGATGTCCTCGCCGTGAAAGGTGATGCTCCCCGAGCGCACCGGGAGCAATCCCATGATGCTGTCAATGGTCGTGGTCTTGCCGGCGCCGTTGCGTCCGACCAGGCACACGACTTCCTGCTCGCTAACCGTCAGCGAGACCCCGTGCAGGATGTGCGCCGGTCCCCGGTAGGTGTTGATCTCTTTCAGCTCGAGCATCGCGAACCGCCTCCGTGCCGTCCTCAGGCCGCCGCCGGCGTGCCCATGAAGATCGTCGACACTTCCTTGTTCCGCCTGATCTCGTCCGGGGTCCCGTCGGCGAGGATCGATCCTTCGTGCATCACGACGATGCGATCGGAGTATTTGAAGACGACGTCCATGTCGTGCTCGATGACGACTGCGGTGATCCTTCCCGCGCGGACGACGGAGGAGACCGTGTCCATGATCTGCGCCTTGTCGCGCGTGCTGACGCCGCTCGTGGGTTCGTCGAGGAACAGCAGCTTTGGCCGCAGCGCATAGGCCACCGCGACGTCCAGGAGCTTGCGCTCGCCCTGCGCCAGCCCGCCCGCCGGCGTGCCGCGCTTGGTGGCCAGCCCGAACTGCCCGAGCACATCGGCGGCTTCCTTCGCGACCTCGCGGTCGTGGTCGGCCACGGAGAAGAGGTTGTGGGTCTTGCCCTCGCGCGCGAAGATCGAGAGCGCGATGTTGTCGAAAGCGGACAGGTCGTCGAACAGGTTCACCAGTTGGAAACTGCGCGCGATCCCGGCCTTGATCCGGTCCGGCACAAGCGCGTGCGTGATGTCCCGGTCCTGGAAGAAGATGTGGCCGCTGTCGGGCGGGAAGTAGGCGCTGATGAGGTTGACCAGCGTGGTCTTGCCGGCGCCGTTGGACCCGACGAGCGAGAGGAACTCCCCCTCCGAGACCGAGAAGTCCACGTCGTCGACGGCATGCGTGTCGCCGAAATACTTCCTGAGCTTCTCGGTGCGCAACAGGCTCACGTTGCCGCCTCCTTTCCCTGCCGGAGCTTCGCCGCGAGCCGCGTTGCGGTGCCGACGATGCCCCCCGGCATGAACAGGACCAGCCCGATCAGCACCACGCCGAGCAGGATCTGCCAGTACTCCGTGACCGCAACCGCGTAGACCTCGAGATAGTTGAACGCGATCGCCCCGACGATCGGTCCGGTGAAGTTGCGGAACCCGCCGAGCACCGTGAAGAACACGATCTCGCCCGACTGCGGCCAGTAGAGGATGTCCGGCGTCGTGAGGCCGTTCAGCGGCACCCACAGCACGCCTGCCAGCCCGGTGAAGCTCCCGGAGATCAGGAACGCGAGCCAGCGGTAGCGGCGGATGCGCACGCCGAGAAAGCGCGCCCGCGTCTCGTTGTCGCGGATCGCCTGCAAGGTCTTGCCGAACGGCGAGTGGACGATCAACCACATGAGCGCGACGCACACGCAGAAGATGACCAGCACGTAGTAGTAGTAGGAATGCACGAACCGCTCGTACGACCCGCTGCCGGAGAAGGCGAGGAGCCCGGCGAGCATGGACATCTTGCTGTACGCCACCCGCAGTCCGTCGGTCCCGCCGGTGATCCAGAAGAACTTGTAGGCGAGGGTCCAGAGCACCTGGGAGAGCGCTAGCGTCAGGATCGCGAAGAAGATCCGCGTGTAGCGCACGCACACGACGCCGAAGAGCGCCGAGACCGCAGCGGTGGCGAGTACCCCGCCGACGATGAAGAGCTCCATCGAGGCGGTGCCCCAGTACTTCACCATGAACGCCACCGAGTAGGCACCCACCCCGAAGTAGGCCGAGTGGCCGAACGAGAGCAGCCCGCTGTAGCCGAGCAGCAGGTTGAACCCGAGCGCGGCGATGGCGAAGATGAGCCCGTAGGTGAGGAGCTGGGTCTGGTAGAGGCTGGTCGCCGCAGGAAACACGAGCAGCACGACGAGGATAGGCACCGCGAGCACGAGCCGCCCCGGGATGGAGGTCGGCGTCCGCAGATGCGCGCTCAACTTCATGACGGTCTGCCGAAGAGCCCGGTCGGCCGCACCAGCAGCACGACCGCGGCGATCAGGTAGAGCACCGCCAGCTCGAGCTCCGCGAAGTAGTAGACCGTGAAGGTCCGCACGAAGCTCACGATGAGCGCCCCGATCAGCGCCC
>JAABRB010000170.1 GCA_011391185.1 Betaproteobacteria bacterium | reverse complement strand
GTGGACGGCGAGGCGATGGTGGCCGACGCCCGCAAGTTGATCGACAAGTACTCGCAGTAAGCTGTTTCCCCCTGCCGGCCTCCGGCAGGGGAACCTCGCAATCGCGATGGCTGAGAGTTCCGGCTCTTCATCCCGGCCCACCGATCCGGTGGGCCGGTGGCTCTTTTCCGTTTCGCGGCTGCTGGCCATCTTCGGCGGCGTGATCCTCTTCGCGATGGCCTGGGTGACGGCATTGAGCGTCACCGGCCGCGCGGCATTCTCGGCGCCGATTCCGGGCGACTTCGAACTCGTCTCGATCGGCACCGGCGTCGCGATCTTCGCCTTCCTGCCCTATTGCCAGATTACGCGCAGCAACGTGATCGTGGACTTCTTCATGGCCCATGCGCCGACGCGCGCGAAGACGATCTGCGACACGCTCGGCGCGCTGCTTTATCTCGCGATCGGCGCGCTCCTCACCTGGCGGCTGACGCTCGGCGGGCTGGACATGTACCGCTACTCCGAGAAGTCGATGACGATCAACTTCCCGCGGTGGACGACGTTTCCGATTTCGGTGCTGTTGATGATGTTCCTCGTCGCGGTCGTGACCTACACGATCTGGCGCAGCATTGCGGAGACGCGCGCCGGCCGGTTTTTCGATGCCGACTAGCCGGCGCACGGCGGGCGAATGAGCGATCTGCAGATCGGACTCGCGGGATTCGTCATCCTGCTCCTGCTCCTCGCAATACGCGTCCCGATCGGCGTCGCGATGCTCACGGTCGGGATGACCGGCTATGTGACGATCGCAGGCTCGACCGCGCTCCTGAGCTTCCTCAAGACCGAGACCTACTGGCAGTTCTCGAGCATCAGCCTCTCGGTCGTCCCGCTCTTCATCCTCATGGGGCAATTCGCGGCCAAGGCGGGCTTGAGCCAGTCGCTGTTCGCCGCAGCCAACGCCTGGCTCGGGCACTTCCGGGGCGGAATCGCAATGGCGGCGCTCGGCGGCTGCGCGGGCTTCAGCACGATCAGCGGCTCATCGCTTGCGACCGCGGCCACCATGGGCCAGGTCGCGCTCCCGGAACTGCGCCGCTACAACTACTCCGGCGCGCTCGCCACCGGCGCGCTGGCGGCGGGCGGCACGCTGGGTATTCTCATTCCCCCTTCCATCGTGCTCATCATCTACGCGATCATGGTCGAGGCAAGCGTCGTCCAGCTCTTTCAGGCGGCGTTGATCCCGGGAATTCTCGCGGCGCTCGGTTACATCCTGACCGTGGCGGTCTTCGTGCGGATCGTCCCGGACGCGGGGCCGGCCGGCCCGCGCGCGAGCCGGCGCGAGCGGATCCGCACGCTCGTCGACATCTGGCCCGTCATGCTGATCTTCGTCCTCGTGATGGGTGGCATATACGTCGGCTTTTTCACGCCGACCGAAGGCGCGGGGATCGGTGCGGTGGGCACGTTCCTCGTCGCGGTGACGCAAGGCGGAATGCGCTGGAACGGATTCGTCGACGCGTTGCTCGGTACCGCGCAAACGTCCGGCTTCATCTTTCTTATCCTGCTGGGCGCCGCGATCTTCAATGCGTTCCTGGGATTCTCCCAGCTCCCGCTCCTCGCCACGCGGATGTTCCAGGAATCCGGGTTCCCGCCGATGGCCGTCCTGCTGGCGATGATCGCTCTCTACGTGATCCTCGGCTGCATCATGGACTCGCTGTCGATGATCCTCCTGACCGTGCCGATCTTCTGGCCAATCATCGCCGGACTCGATTTCGGGCTGGAGGGCGAGGACCTGAAGCTGTGGTTCGGGATCATCACGCTGATCGTCGTGGAAGTCGGGCTGATCACGCCACCCGTCGGCCTGAACGTGTTCGTGATCCACTCGCTCGCGAAGGACGTGCCGATGATCGAGACGTTCAAGGGAGTCCTGCCGTTCCTCGCGTCCGATGCGATTCGCGTCGTGCTCATCATCTCCTTCCCGATCATCTCGCTCATCCTGCCCAGGCTCCTCGAATAGTCTTACCAGGGTGTTGAGAACGCCAGAGGTGGCGACTTCGATCGAGGCAACGATTCTGCACAGCACAAACCCCGGTCGTACGAACAAGAGGGAGATGCCTCTTGTATTTCCCCCCAATCGGAACAAGGGGCACGTTCCACGGCTCGCCCTGCATGGCGAGCCGGCGCGCGCGGCATCGAGCTCGAGCAATCGAGCTCGACGAAACCCCGCGCTTGCCCCTTGTATATCCCCGCCCGCGCGCGAAATTTGCCACGCACTGATTGCGCGCCCAGTACCATTCAGTACCATTCGGGATCTGTGAACGAAGGAGTCGAACCATGCGCGGCGTAGTGTTCCTGGGTGATCGCGAGCTGGAGCTCCGCGAGTTCCCCGATCCGACCCCGGAATCCGGGGAAGTGGTGCTCGAGATGAAGGCCTCGGGCATGTGCGGCAGCGATCTGCACGTCTATCGCGCGCCGCGCCAGGGCACGACGGCGGCGACATCGCTCGGCCTCGGCGGGAAAGGCGGGCCGGTGATTGCCGGACACGAGCCGTGCGGCGTCGTCGTGGCGCGCGGGCCCGGCGTGCCGGAGGCCATGGCGCCGATCGGCGCGCGCGTCATGGATCATCACTATGCAGGGTGCGGCGTGTGCCCGCACTGCCGGGTCGGCTGGTCGCAGCTCTGCCGGGGCGGCATCACGGTATACGGCGTCACCGGGCACGGCGGACACGCGAAGTACCTGAAAGTGCCCGCGCGCACGCTCGTTCCCCTACCTGATGAGCTCACGTTCGAGGAGGGTGCAGCCGTCTCGTGCGGCACCGGCACCGCATACGGGGCGCTGCGCCGCATGAATCTCGCCGGAAACCACACGCTCGCGGTGTTCGGACAGGGGCCGGTCGGCCTGAGTGCCACCCTGCTGGGTACCGCCATGGGCGCACGCGTCATCGCGCTGGACATCGCGGCGGAGCGGCTCGCGCTCGCCAAGGAGCTCGGCGCCGACGCGTTGATCAACCCGGGCGAGACCGACGCGGTGGCCGCGCTGAGGGATCTCACGCGCGGCGAAGGCGTCGACCTCGCGATCGAGTGCTCGAGCGCGGCAAGCGCGCGGCAGGCCGCGGTGCGGAGCGTCCGCACCTGGGGCACCGCGTGTTTCGTCGGCGAAGGCGGCAGCGTCTCGCTCGACGTGAGCCCGGATCTCCTGCGCCGGCAGGTGACGCTGATCGGGTCGTGGACGTTCTCGAGCGTCGGCCAGGAGGCGTGCGCACGCTTCATCGCGGACCGAAAGATCCCGCTCGGCAAGCTGATCACCCACCGCTTCAAGCTCGGCGACGCCGCGGACGCCTACCGGCTTTTCGACACCCAGACGACCGGGAAGGGCGTGTTCGTCTTCTGACCGGTGCCCATCGCCAGGTCAAGCGACGCCATCCCGGTCCAGATTCCCGCATTCGCGGGAATGACGAACTTTCGCGGAGATTCCCTATAACTTGCCGGGAGCGTGCCGGTACTCGGGATCCTGCTCGATGTCCTGGTTGAGGTGGCTCAGCATCCCGGTGTCGGTGAGCGCCTTGCGCATGCGATCCGGAATCACCGCGGAGTTGAGCGTTCCGTCCTCGTTGATGCGCGCGTAGACGCGCGTCGCGCGCCCTTCGGCGACCAGCGCCCCGCTGTCCGCGTTGATGGCCTTGCAGTTCCAGTGCAGCGTGCGCTCGCCGATCTTCGCGAGCGTCACCGACGTCGCAACACGGTCGCCGTAGGCCGCCGGCCCGATGAACCGGAAATGGATCTCGCCCATCACGAAGGTGGTACGGTCGTTCTTGATCATCAGATCGATCGGGAAACCGATGGTGCGGAAGAACTCGTGCTCGGTGTCGTTGAACCACGCGACGATCCGGGGGTAGTAGACGAGCCCGAACGGGTCGGATTCGCCCCAGTTGACGGTGATTTCCTTCCAGTACATCGCGGTGGTCACGGCGCTCTCCCCGGCACAAAAGAGGCGATTCTAGCGGCGACCGGTTGAGCCGGGGCGGCGGCGTGCACAAAGACCGGTCCCGGCCCGCCGGGAAGTGGTAGGTTATTCGCACGTTCCCGGAGGCTCGCGATGAGCGCCCCGCTTCCTCCGTTCCTCGCCTCCGCCACTGCGGCGGTGGCCGCACACAAGCACGCGCCCGAGGCGGCGGTGGTGGAGCGGCTGCGCGCCGCGCTGCCCTTCGACGCCGAGGACCACGCGGCCATCGAGACCGAGGCACTGCGACTCGCTGCGGCGGTTCGCAGCGCCGGCACGAGCGGTCTTTCGGCGGAGCGCTTCCTCGGCCACTACGGCCTCAGCACGCGCGAAGGCGTTGCGCTCATGTGCCTCGCGGAAGCCCTGCTTCGCGTCCCCGACGAAGCGACCGTCGACCGCCTCATCGCCGACAAGCTCGCCCGCACCGACTGGTCGGTGCACGATGCGGGAGAGAGCCCGCTCATGAACGCGGCCGCATGGGGTCTCATGCTCACCGGCCGGCTGTACGACTGGCGCGCAAGCTCCGGCGGCGGCCTCGCCGCCACCCTGTCGAACGCGGTGCGACGCCTCGGCGAACCGGTCGCGCGCGGCGCGGTGCGCCATGCGATGCGCATCATGGCCGAGCAGTTCGTGGTCGGCGAGACCATAAACGCCGCGCTCGAAGCCGCATCGGCGCGCGAGTCGGACGGCGATCGGTTCACCTACGATATGCTCGGCGAAGGCGCGCGCACCACGGCGGATGCGGAACGTTACGCCGCACGCTACGCGGAGGCGATCGATGCCGTGGCACGCACCACCGCACCCGCCGACGTCTTCGTCCGCGCCAGCGTGTCGGTCAAGCTCTCGGCGCTTCATCCCCGCTACGAGCCCGCGCAGCGCGAACGGGTGTTCGCCGAGCTGCTGCCGCGCCTGCGGCATCTCGCGCTCGCCGCGCGGGCCGGCGACATCGCGCTGGTGATCGACGCCGAAGAAGCCGACCGCCTTGCGCTGCAACTCGCGCTCTTCGGGAGGCTCGCCGCCGATCCGGCGCTCGCCGGCTGGGACGGCCTCGGACTCGTGGTGCAGGCTTATCTGAAGTGCGCGCCGCAGCTATGCGACTGGGTGATCGAATGCGCGCGCGCGACGGGCCGCAGGATTCCGGTCCGGCTGGTGAAAGGCGCGTACTGGGATTCGGAGATCAAGCACGCGCAGCTCGCCGGCCTGCCGGACTATCCGGTCTTCACGCGAAAAGCTGCGACCGATCTCGCCTATCTCGCCTGCGCAGAGCGCCTGCTGGCGGCGCCACGCGAGGTCTTCCCCGCGTTTGCCACGCACAACTGTCACACGGTCGCCATCATCCGGCAGCTCGTCCGCGCCGCAATGCACCCCGCCTACGAATTCCAGAAGCTGCAGGGCATGGGTGATGCGTTGTACAAAGCACTGCAGGAGGAGCCCGATCGGGCGCCCGTCCGAATCTATGCGCCGGTCGGCGATCATCGTGACCTGCTCGCCTACCTGGTGCGCCGCTTGCTCGAGAATGGCGCGAACAGCTCGTTCGTGCACCAGATCGCCGATCCGGGCGTGCCGCTGGCGCGCCTGGTGAGAAACCCGATCGCGCAACTGCCGCTGCCTTATGTGACCCATCCGCGCATCCCGCTGCCCGCGGACCTGTATCCCGACCGCCGCAATTCGGAGGGTATCGATCTTGCCGATCAGGCGGTGCTGGACTCGATCACACGGACCATCGACATCGACCGGGATCGCACGCCCAGCGGATACGACATCGCCCCGCAGATCTTTGAACCCGGCAATCTCGACCAGCCGGTGGGGAGCATCGCGGTCACGTCGCCTGCGGCGCTGGACGAAGCCATCAGTCGTGCGCAGGCAGCGTTTCCCGAGTGGGCCCGGCGCAGCGTCGAAGATCGCGCGCGCATCCTCAAGCGGGCAGCGGATACGCTCGAGGCGACGCGCCTCGGCTTCGTCTCGCTCCTCGCGCGCGAGGCCGGCAAGACCTGGGACGACGGCATTGCCGAGGTGCGCGAGGCAGTCGACTTCTGCCGCTACTACGCGACCGAGGCGCGCCATCGATTTGCGACGCAGACGCTTCCGGGACCGACGGGCGAGTCGAATCGCCTCACGCTGCACGGACGCGGCGTGTTCGCATGCATCAGCCCGTGGAATTTTCCGCTGGCGATATTCACCGGTCAGGTCGTCGCGGCGCTCGCCGCCGGCAATACCGTCGTCGCGAAACCGGCGGAGCAGACGCCGCTCGTCGCACGGCGCATGGTCGCGATACTGCAGGAAGCAGGCGTTCCGGTTGATGCGCTGTCGCTTGCAATCGGCACGGGCGAGGCCGTGGGCGTGCCGCTCGTCGGCGATTCGCGCATTGCAGGGGTGGCGTTCACCGGTTCGGTCGAGACCGCGCAGCACATCAACCGCGCGCTCGCGGCGCGCGGCGGAGCGATCGTGCCGCTCATTGCCGAGACCGGCGGCCTCAACGCGATGATCGTCGACTCGACCGCGCTCACCGAACAGGTCACCGGCGACGTGATCACCTCAGCGTTTCGCGGCGCGGGTCAGCGCTGCTCGGCCCTGCGCATTCTTGCGGTGCAGGCGGACAGCGCCGATCGGGTGATCACAATGCTGGCCGGCGCGATGCAGTGTCTACGCCTCGGCGATCCGGCGCGCCTTGGCACGGACATCGGTCCGGTCATCGACGCCGAAGCGCTCGCCGCCCTGGAACAGTATCGCGACCGACTGGCCGCGCGCGCCACGCTTGTCGGTGCTGTGCCGCACCCTGCCACCCTGCCACGCGGCCATTACTTCGCCCCGGTCGCCTATGAAGTCGATCGGGATGGCCTTCCCGACCGCGAAGTGTTCGGGCCGATCCTGCACGTCGTCCGCTACGCGCGCGCCGATCTGCCGCAACTGCTCGAGCGGATCGCCGCGCCCGGCTACGGACTCACGCTCGGCATCGCGAGCCGCATCGACGGCTTCGTCGACGAAGTCACGCGCACCCTGCACGCGGGCAACACCTACGTGAATCGCAACATGATCGGCGCGGTGGTCGGCGTGCAGCCCTTCGGCGGCGAAGGACTGTCGGGCACCGGCTTCAAGGCCGGCGGTCCGAACTACCTGCTCCGCTTTGCGCTCGAGCGCACGCTCACCGTCAACACTGCAGCGATCGGCGGCAATGCCGCTCTGCTCGCAGGGGATGAGTGATGGAATTGCGTCGTCGAGGATCGAATGGGCTTGAATTGTTCCCCTTTCCAAGGAGGGGAGTGTTTGCCGCTTCCCCTCCTCTCCGAGGAGGGGTGGCGCCGAAGGCGACGGGGTGGTGAGCAACGCTGATCGGAGCCGCAACCACCCCGCCCGCTCCGCGGGCACCCCTCCTTGAAAAGGAGGGGAGTGTTTGCCGCTTCCCCTCCTCTCCGAGGAGGGGTGTCGCCGAAGGCGACGGGGTGGTGAGCAACGCTGATCGGAGCCGCAACCACCCCGCCCGCTCCGCGGGCACCCCTCCTT
>JAABRB010000169.1 GCA_011391185.1 Betaproteobacteria bacterium | reverse complement strand
CGATTGACGGGTCGCACCGAATTGTCCATCCCCGGCTCGCCGATATCCATATAGCGCCAGGCGTCGAAGAGATTCGGACCGAATCCCGAGCGCTTGATCGACTTCAGGAACTGCTTCGGGATGATGGCGTCGGTGTCGACGTTCGCGCGGTCGAGCGGCACGACGAGCCCGGTGATGACGGTGAACTTATCCATGCATGCGGCTCCGCGTTAGCGCCACTCGCGAACGTCGACAAAATGGCCGGCGATCGCAGCGGCGGCGGCCATTTCCGGGCTCACGAGGTGGGTCCGGCCGCCCGCGCCCTGGCGGCCCTCGAAATTGCGGTTCGACGTGGCGGCGCAGCGCTCGCCCGGCTCGAGGCGGTCCGCGTTCATCGCCAGGCACATCGAGCAGCCGGGCTCGCGCCATTCGAATCCCGCGTCCTTGAAGACGCGGTCGAGCCCTTCCTGCTCCGCCTGGCGCTTCACCTGGCCCGAGCCGGGGACCACAATCGCGAGCTTCAGGCTCGGTGCGACGTGGCGACCCTTGACGATCGCCGCGGCGGCCCGGAGGTCCTCGATCCGCGAGTTCGTGCAGGATCCGATGAACACCTTGTCGAGGCGAATGCTGGTCATGGGTGCATTCGGCTCGAGGCCCATGTACTGGAGCGCGCGCGCCATGCCTTCGCGCCGGATCTCCACCTTTTCCCGGTCGGGATCGGGCACGCGGGCATCCACGCTCACGACCATTTCCGGGGAAGTGCCCCAGGTAACCTGCGGTTTGATCTCCCGCGCATCGAGCGTGACGACTCGATCGAACTTGGCATGGGGATCGCTCGTGAGCGTCCGCCAGTGCTCCACGGCACGGTTCCACGCCACGCCCTGCGGCGCAAACGGCCGGCCCTTCAGGTAGGCGATCGTGGCGTCGTCCACGGCGACCATGCCGCAGCGCGCGCCGGCTTCGATCGTCATATTGCAAAGGGTCATGCGGGCTTCCATCGAAAGCGCACGGATGGTGCTGCCCGCATACTCGATCGCATACCCGGTACCGCCGGCGGTGCCGATCTTGCCGATCAGCGCCAGCGCGACGTCCTTGGCGGTCACGCCGCGGCCGAGCGGTCCGTCCACCTGCACAAGCATGTTCTTCGATTTCTTCGCGAGCAGGCATTGCGTCGCCAGCACATGCTCGACCTCGGAGGTGCCGATGCCGAATGCCATGCACGCAAACGCACCGTGCGTGCTCGTGTGGCTGTCACCGCACACCACGGTCATGCCGGGCAGCGTGGCGCCGGTCTCGGGACCGATCACGTGAACGATGCCCTGTTGCGCGTGCAGAAACGGAAAGTACGCCTTCGCGCCGTGCGCGCGCATGTTGTCGTCCAGCGTCGTGACCTGGAGCCGGGATATGGCGTCCTCGATGCCGTCGACGCCCCGGTGCCAGTCGGTGGTCGGCGTGTTGTGATCGGCGGTCGCCACGATCGAGTCGGTGCGCCAGACTTTGCGCCCGGCAAGCCGCAGCCCCTCAAATGCCTGCGGGCTTGTCACCTCGTGCACGAGATGCCGGTCGATGTACAGGACCGCAGTGCCATCTTCCTCGATGTGCACCACGTGACTGTCCCAGAGCTTGTCGTAGAGGGTTTTCGGTGTCATGAACAGGTCCGTTAAGTCCTGGAATTATATCGGAATCGAAGCACCGGGCGGCGCCCCGAAGCGGCTCCGTCAGCGCTTGTTCGCCTGCTCGTAGAGCGGCTCCACCCGCGCGGCATACACCTTGAGATCCGCGATGCGGCTCGCGGACGACGGGTGAGTCGAAAGGAATTGCGGCGGCTCGCTACCGCTGGCGCGCGCCATCTTCTGCCAAACCGTTACCGCGCCATACGGATTGTAGCCGGCCCGCGCGGCGAGCTCGACGCCCATCCGGTCGGCCTCAACCTCGTGCGTGCGGGAGTTCGGCTTGCCGATCGTCACGTCCGCCACGAGCGCGGCAAGATCTGCGCTGCCGCTCGGCGCGCCGAGCACTGCGGCCGCGATGCCGATCGCCGCGGCGGTTGCCATCTGCTCGGACGCGCGTTCGCGCCCATGCTCGCGCAGGGCGTGCGCGATCTCGTGGCCCATGACGGCGGCGAGCTCGCCGTCCGTCACCTGCAACTTGTCCAGCAGCCCGGTGTACACGGCAATCTTGCCGCCCGGCATGCACCATGCGTTCAGCTCCTTGGACGTGAGGACGTGCACTTCCCACTTCCAGCGCGGGGCGTCCGGGCGAAAGGTTCCGGTCTGCGCAATCAGGCGCTGCGCCACCTCGCGCACCCGCGCGACCTGCTGCGCATTGCGATCGAGCAGGCCCTTGCGGGAGGCATCCGCGAGGATCTTGTTGTAGGACTGCGCGGCCGCTTGATCGATCTGGGCGGACGAGACGAGCAGCGTCTGCTGGCGCTCGACCCCGACGGCGCCCGGCTTGGTCGTGCTCGCGCAGCCGCCCAGGACCAGGGAACCCGCAATTACGCCGAGTAACGCCAGGCCGGCGAGCGAGGCGAACCGGAGTTTCAAGTTCGTGCGATCTTCCATGTCGGCCCTACAACGTCTCTGACCCGGCCGGAGATGACGAGTTCGAAGGGCTTGCCGCGGGCATGAGCGATTTTCGCATCAGGAGCACGCCCAGCCCCGCCCCGGCGACGACGCTCGAGACGGTGAACGTCCAGGCGGGCCCGATCACGTCCCAGAGCGCCCCGCTCGCCAGCCCGCCAACGAAGCCGCCCGCGCCGAACGACAGGCTGAGATAGATGGCCTGCCCGCGCACCTGCCGCGCCCCGGTGAACCAGGCGTTCACCACCGCGAGCGCCGCCAGATGATACGAGCCGAAGGTCGCCGCGTGCAGGGTCTGGGCGATCGTCACGAGCGCCACGTTCTCGGCGGCCCACCCGATGAGCAGGAAGCGCGCGACCGCGCACGCGAAGCTCGCGATCAGGATGGTGCGCGGATCGAACCGCGTCAGCCAGCGCGGCGCGGCGAGAAACACGAGGATCTCGGCGATCACGCCGAGCGACCACAGCACCCCGACAGCGGCCTTGCTGTAACCCACGTCGGTCAGGTAGATGGACAGGAACGTGAAGAGCGCGCCGTGCGAGACGCTCATCAGGAAGCACGCGCCGAGCAGAACCCGGACCTCAGGGCGGCGCAGGACGGGCCAGAGCTGCTCGCGCTGGGCGGGGCGCACCTCCCCGCCGTCCGGCAACAACCAGGTGAGTGCCGCGGTGATGGCCAGCACGCCGAGCAGCATCCAGAGCAGATTGTCGATGGCGAGCCGATCGAGCGCAGCACCGACCGCGAGCACCGCGACGATGAAGCCGACCGACCCCCACATGCGGATGGTGCCGTAGCGCTCGAGGCGGCCGCGCAGCGCGCTGAAGGTCGTGGCCTCGAGCAAGGGGTTCGCCGCACTCGAGAAGAACGCAAGCAGACCCAGCACGACGAAGATCCCCCAGAAGGATCGCGTCGCGTAGATTCCGCAGAACGACAGCGTTGCAAGCGCGAGTGACGCGCGCATCAGCGCGACCCGGCGGCCATGATGATCGGCGAACCACGCCCAGAAGTTCGGCGCGAAGACCCGCGTCAGCTGCATGACCGAGATCAGCACGCCGATCTCCCAGGCGCTGGCGCCGACATCCTTCAGGTACAGGCTGAAGTACGGCGCGAACGCGCCGACAAACGCGAAATAGGCGAAATAGACCGCCGACAGGCGGGCGTAGGGAACGGTCACGGGTGGGGACTTTCGGCGGCAAATGCGACCGCGCGGCAACTTCGCGGAGGGACGCGAGGGCATGGTAGTGCACCTGCGAGAATGCCGCATCGCGTGGCCGCATCGCTTAGAATGCATTCCATCCTGCAGCGCTGACGACGTCACCCGACCCGAGCCCTCACTTGCCTGCGGCACACGAAAGCATCGCCTGGCGCCGCACGGCGCTCTTCGTCCTCTTCACGATCTCCGGGTTCGCCGGGCTCATCTACGAGTCGATCTGGAGCCACTACCTCAAGCTCTTCCTCGGCCACGCCGCGTACGCGCAGACGCTGGTGCTCGCGCTCTACATGGGGGGCATGGCGGTCGGGGCATGGATCGCGAGCCGACGCAGCGTGCGCTGGCGCAATCTGCTGCGCGGCTACGCGGGCGTGGAAGCGGTCATCGGTCTCGCCGCGCTCGGGTTTCACGGCGTGTTTGTCGCGGCCACTGACGCCGCGTACACAATGGTGCTTCCTGCACTGACCGACCCCGCCGCAGCGGCGCTTTTCAAGTGGGGCCTCGCGGGCGCCCTGATCCTCCCGCAGTCCATCCTGCTTGGAATGACGTTTCCGCTGATGAGCGCCGGCCTGCTGCGACGCCATCCGGAGCGCCCCGGAGAAGCGCTCGCGCTCCTCTATTTCACCAACAGCTTCGGCGCCGCCGTCGGCGTGCTCGTCAGCGGTTTCGTGCTGATCGACAAGCTGGGCCTGCCGGGTACGATCCAGTTCGCCGGCGTGCTCAACCTCGGTCTCGCCGCAGTCGTGTGGCTGCTGGCGAGCGGTCCCGATCCCGTGCCGGATGCAGTTCCCGCCGCGGCGCCCGGGCAGGCTGCGCCGTCGGCCGCGGCAAACGTGCGGCTCATGCTCGGCATCGCGTTCCTGACCGGAATGGCGTCGTTCATATACGAGATCGGCTGGATTCGGATGCTCTCGCTGGTGCTGGGCTCGGCGACCCATTCGTTCGAGCTCATGCTCTCGGCATTCATTCTCGGCCTCGCGCTGGGCGGTCTGTGGGTGCGCCGGCGCATCGACCGCACGCCCGATACGCTGCGCTTCCTCGGCGTGGTGCAGGTGGCGATGGGCCTCGCCGCGCTCGCGACGCTACCGCTCTACGGTGCGACATTCGACCTGATGCAGGTCGTCATCAAGGGCACCGCGCGAACCGACTCGGGCTACGCGATCTTTCTCGCTTCGAGTCACGCGATCGCGCTCATGGTGATGCTCCCCGCGACGTTCTGTGCCGGCATGACGTTGCCGCTCATCACCTTCGCGCTCCTCAAGGCCGGACAGGGTGAGCGCTCGATCGGCGCCGTCTATGCGTCGAATACGCTGGGTGCGATCGTCGGCGTGATCGCGGCCGCGCACATCGGCATGCCGCTGCTCGGCCTCAAGGGCCTGGTCACGACCGGCGCCGTGATCGACATCGCGCTTGGCATGCTGCTCCTCTGGCGGTTCACGCGATCCGGTACGCTGCGGCTGGCGCCGATCGCGACGGCGGTTTCCGTCGTTGCCTTTGGTGTGATCGTTTTCGGCGTGTCGTTCGACTATCACCAGATGGCGTCCGGCGTCTTCCGGCGCGGCGAAATCTTCTCGGCCGGCGATGCGGGCCTCAAGTACTACCGCGACGGCAAGACCACCTCGGTGAGCCTGCTCGAATTCGACGAGGGGCTGTCGCTGCGCACGAACGGCAAGTCGGACGGCGCGATCAACATGCGCCCGGGCAGGCGCATCTCCGACGAGATCACGATGGTGATGACCGCCGCGCTGCCGCTCGCCATCCGGCCCGACGCGCGGACCGCCGCGGTGATCGGCATCGGCACCGGCCTCACCACGCACACCCTGCTCGGGGCGAGGACGCTCGAGCGCGTCGACACCATCGAGATCGAGCCGGCCATGGCCGAAGCGTCGCGGCATTTCGCCGCGCGCAATGCGTCCGCGTTCGCGGACCCGCGCAGCAACATCGTCTTCGAGGATGCCAAGACGCATTTCTCGAGCCAGACCCGGCGCTACGACATCATCATCTCGGAGCCTTCCAACCCCTGGGTGAGCGGCGTCTCGAGCCTGTTCACCGACGAGTTCTACCGGCTGGTCCGCCGGCACCTGAACCAGGACGGCGTGCTCGTGCAGTGGTTTCAGCTCTACGAGATCGACATCAAGCTGATCGCCTCGGTGTTGCGCGCCCTCGCGCAGAATTTCCCCGACTACGCGATCTACGCGACGACCGACTCGGATCTGCTCATCGTGGCCGGTGATCCGGAAACGCTCGCGCGGCCACTCGTCGATGTCTTCGCGGCGCATCCCGGCGTCGGCCAGGAACTGCGCAAGGTTCACGTGCAGACGATCGGCGACATGGAGGTGCGGCGGCTGGGCGGGAAGCTCACGCTCCACCCGCTCTTTCTTTCGTACAACATCCCACCCAACTCCGACTACTACCCGTACCTGGATCTCAATGCGGCCCGCCACAGATTCCTGCAGACCGACGCCAGCGAACTGACGCGGGTTGGCGCAGCCGGAGTTCCGGTCGTCGAGATCCTCGAGGGCCGGCCGCGCTACACCCGGCCCATTTCGTACGACGGCGACGACTACCTCGACCGCATCGAGTACGCGCGGCGCGCCGCCTATGCGCGCGACTTCCTGATCGGCGCCGCATCGCCCACGCCGCACGGCATCCCGGCGCAGCTCCAGAAGGACCTGGAGCTCGTGCAGATGCGCGGCCTGGACTGCATCGACCCGGGCAAGACCGACATGTGGGTGCGGTCGGCGACAGGCGTCGCGCGCTCGGTCAACTCCGGGCTACCCAGGGCGGACGCGGCCGCAGTCTGGTCGAGCTTCGAGCATGCCGACTGCGCGAAGCGCCTGCCCGAGGAGGGGCAGCGCTGGCTGGAACTGTTCGCTGCCATCGGTGCGCACAACCCAGCGCGCATGGCGTCGCTCGCCACCGGACTCCTGGACACCGCGCGCGAGCTCACTCCGGCCACTCGCCAGTATCTTCTCACCGCCGCGCTGACGGGACTCCTCGCCACGCGCGACTACGACCGCGCGACGCAAGTCTGGAACAAGCATTCCTGGAACAAGCATTCGCCGGACACCGGCGTCGACATCAACATCCGGCTGCTCTACGCCTACCTCGCCGTGATGAAGAAACTCGCGGCGCCGCAGCGCTAGTCGCGCCCCTCACCGGTCAAGGGTGATCAAACAGCATCTGCGCATCAAGGCCTTCTTCGGCACTTCCGAGAATGCAGTCAAGACACAAATCTGGATTGTCGTGTCGGTCTACGTGCTCGTCGCGATCGTTAAGAATCGACTGCACCTGCGTACCTCCCTCCATGAACTCCTACAGATTCTGAGCCTGACCATGTTCGAAACAACACCGCTCTCGCTCAGCGGGCGCCCCCGCCATTGGCAATATGGACACGATTGGCGCGCGATATCTCGCCCGGATGGGCGCCGCAGCCGGCCTCGGGCCGCGATTGCAACGTGCGCCAGCGGGCGTGATGACAGCTGATCGACGCCTTCATCCCCCGATGGCCACTTCAAATTCCCCCATCTGTGGCCACTTCAAATTCCCCCAGTGGCGACTACAGGAGCGTGTGGATTGTCGCTCTAAATCCTCTGGTCGTACAAGGCGGACCGGCGGCGCAGGGTTATCCACGGCGGCGCCCGCTGCCCCTCACAGGCACGGGCGGGCGCCGCGGTGGATAACCCGTGTTCATCGCGAGACGGTGGAGTTTGGCGGGTTGGTT